>NZ_JAOCLC010000013.1:0-90946 GCF_029845105.1 Stenotrophomonas sp. GD03654
TGCGCTAAGCTCGGCCTGTCATCGACCTGCAATACGCGGCGCGCGCCGGGGAAGGCGCGTGCCGTCCGGGGATGGCACACAGGGGAGCGTGCCCGCCAGGGCGCGCCGGCATTGCGCATCGAGGGAGGGGGAGGCAATGGCATTGCTGCACGCCAAGACGGCTGCTGGCCGTCAGGAAATCGAAGACCGCGGCCGGCGCCTGCCGGCGGCACTGCGTTCGATCCTGCTGATGGTCGACGGCCATCGCGATGACACCGAACTGCGCGGCCTGTTCGAAGGGCTGCGCGCACCACCCGATGCACTGGAGCAGCTGGCCGCACAGGGCCTGATCGAAGTGATCGGTGGAAGCGCAGAGATGACACCGCTGCGTGGCATCAGCACCGGGCGCGAACAGGATCCGGCGCTGTACCAGCAGTTGTACGACGCGATGAGCGAGGCGGTGCGCCGCCACCTGGGCCTGAAGGGCTATTTCATGCAGTTGAAGATCGAACGCTGCACCGATGCGCTGGCGCTGGAGCGCTTGTGCCCGGAACTGCTGGCGGCGGTGGGCAAAGCGCGCAGCCCGGCATTGGCACAGCGCTGGTGGCAGGAAACCCAGTCGGCCGTGCTGAACGCAGGCGATGAGGTCGTGCAGGCCTGAGCCACCGCGTAAAGTGATCGGTTCACTTTCCCACAAGGAGTCCCGCGTGCAGGACGACCACGACGACACCGATACCCCCGGCTGGGACGCGATCAATGCGGCGCTGGCGCCGCTGTATGCCGGGCAGGAACCGCGTCACTTCGGCACCGCGCTGCCGTACACGCTCGGTGGCCAGGATCCGCTCGATGGCATCAGCGTGTACTGGGCAGACGCGCCGGTACCGCATTGGCACTACATCACCTACGGCTTCTCCGAGCTGTACGCCAAGGAGAGCAGCGATGCCGATGTCAGCGGCTATGGTTTCGAGCTGACCTTCCGCCTCGCTGCTGAAGCCGGTGAGCACGCCGGCAGCACGCCGCCAGTGTGGCCGATGAACCTGCTGCAGAACCTGGCGCGCTACGTGTTCAGCAGTGGCAATGTGTTCGAGGATGGCCACCACCTCAATGCCAACGGCCCGATCGCGCTGGAGACCGACACGCGGCTGTGCCATCTGGCTTTCGTTGCCGACCCGCAGTTGCCGGCACGCGACACCACCAATGGCCACCTGCAGTTCCTGCAGCTGGTCGGGCTGACCGATGAAGAGATGGAAGCGGTCAAGCGCTGGTCGACGCGCGGCGTGCTGCAGGCGCTGCAACCGGCGATGCCGCTGTGGATCAGCGACCTGCATCGCGGCAATCTGCTGGAGGATCCGGCACTGGCGGCACAGGTGCAGGCCGGCAGCGAGCGTGAGGGCTCCAGTACCGGCATGTTGTTCATCGAGACACTGGATTGGCGGCAGGAGGCAGGCGTCACCACCCTGGTGCTTGGCGCCGGCCAGGTGGCCAGCGTGTGCGAGCTGCTGCCATTGCGCCTGCGCCACGGCAAATCGCTGGAACTGGTCAGCCGCGAGCGGCAGTGGGAGTTCGTTCCGGCCGGGCGCGGTGAAGGGGGTGACGTCTCCGCCGACAGCGCGCGCTGGGCACTGGACGAGGCGGGACTGCAGGCCCTGGCGGGCGTGCGTGCCGAGCGCGGCATCTACCCGGCGGCGGTGGCGCTGCGCATCGAAGTGGTGCCGACCTACCTGCGAGATGCCAAGGGCGAAGTGATCCGCCAGATCGGTTGATCACGCTGTGGGAACCGAGGGGGCCAGATCCGTTCGCCACGCGAGCGGCTCTGGCCCCAGGGCAGGATCAGGCCAGGCCTTCGGCCTTCAGCGCGGCCTGCACGCCGGCATCGGCATCCATGCGCGCCTTGTAGGCGGCCAGGTTGTCCAGGCCGGACAGGTCGACCTTGGTGCCGGCGGCCCAGCGCAGGGTGATGTAGAAGTACGGATCGGCGAAGCTGCGGAAGCCGGCCAGCCACGGCTTGTCGGCCAGCTGCCTGTCGGCGGTCTCGAACAAGCCACGCAGGCGCTTGTGCGCGGCGGCGCGGATCGCGTCGAACTGGCTCTCATCGGCGATGAACTTGCCCGGAGCGAACAGCGGCGAGAAGGCCGGGTGCACGTCGGAGTTGACGAAGGCCAGCCAGCGGGTGGCTTCGGCACGCTGGCGCGGGCTGCCGTCACCGCCGAGGCCGGCCTGCGGGTAGGTGTCGGCGATATAGCCCATGATCGCGGCGTTCTGCAGCAGCACGAAGTCGCCATCGACCAGTGCGGGGACGGCGCCGGCCGGATTGATCTTGAGGAATTCCGGGCCCTTTAGGGTGTCCTTGTTCAGCAGTTCAACCTCGAACGGCTGGCCGGTCCACTGCAGGGCGATGTGGTCGGCGGTGGAACAGGCACCGGGCTTGCTGTACAGCTTCATGGGAACTCCAGGTGATGCGGGCGGGAAGCGCCCACTATCCCAGAGCCTGGCGGCGGGCGGCAACGCTGCCGCCAGCACGGATCGTTACGACTGGCGCGGCTTGAGGTTCTGCACCTTATAGAAGGTGTGATCGCCGATGGTGGCCACCTGGTAGGCGTTGCGCCAGTTCGGGCTGGCAATGGACAGCGCGGCGAAGTGGCTGGCACCGGGCACGATCTCGCGGCGCTCGCCGGCCGGCAGCGCCCAGTTGCGCTCGGCGTCGAAGGCCACGTTCATCGCCTCGCTCCAGGCCGCATCATTGCCCAGCTGGGTGCCGGGGGAGACGATGGTCGGCGCGAACTGCTTGCGTGCGGTGACCACCTGGCACATCGAGTCGCCCCACAGGCCACTGTCGAGGCGACGCAGGGCGACCTCGGCGACGGCTTGCTGGCCGCGCAGGGTCTGGTCGCGGGCTTCCAGGTAAACGGTGGTGCTCAAACACAATGAATCAGCGGCCGGCTGCGGCAACAACTGCGACAGCCAGAGAATCCAGGCCAGTTTCATATAACTCCTTGCTCCGTGTGGGCCGCACCCTCCAGTTCCAGCCGCGGGGGCGACAGGAGGCGGGGTACGACTTGGCGTCATGGGGAGGCGGCCATCGGGGCCGCCCCGTGGGCAGCCCCAAAAGAAACGATCAATACCGATCGAGGGGGCTGCGCCGGCTCACCGGAAACTGGCTGGTGAGCGGAAAGATGGCGCAAGGTAGGGGGGCATAGCCGAACGCATCGTGAATCGTCCGGCTTGACATTCAGGTTCGGGAGGGGTGACGGAAATCACATTCCGCCCCCCATTCAGGCGCTCATCAGAGCGAGGCGGCGACCCGGCTGCCCTGGTCGATGGCCCGCTTGGCGTCCAGCTCGGCCGCTACATCGGCACCGCCGATCAGCTGCGCGTTGATGCCGGCGGCCTGCAGTTCGGCCTGCAATGCACGGTTCGGTTCCTGCCCGGCGCAGATCACCACATGGTCGACCGGCAGCAGCTGTTCGCTGCCTTCCACGCGGATGCGCAGGCCTTCGTCGTCCACGCCCAGGTACTCGACGCCACCGAGCATGCGCACGCCCTTGGCCTTCAGCGTGGCGCGGTGGATCCAGCCGGTGGTCTTGCCCAGTCGTGCGCCGGGCTTGCCCGGGCTGCGCTGCAGGAGCCACAGTCGCCGCGGGGATGCTTCGACCTCGGGCCGGGCCAACGCACCGCGGGCCTCGAAGCTGCTGTCCACGCCCCATTCGGCCATCCAGCGCTGCGGGTCCAGCGAGGGCGACTCGCCGGCATGGCTGAGGAACTCTCCGACGTCGAAGCCGATGCCGCCGGCGCCGATGATCGCCGCATTGGCGCCCACCGTGACCCGGCCCAGCAGCACGTCCAGGTAGCTGACCACCTTGGCGTGGTCCGCGCCGGGGAAGTCGACCTTGCGCGGGGTGATGCCGGTGGCCAGCACCACCTCGTCGAAGCCGGCCAGGGTGGCGGCATCGGCACGGGTGCCCAAGCGCAGCTGCACACCGGTTTCGGCCAGCTTGTGGCGGAAGTAGCGCAGGGTCTCGTGGAACTCTTCCTTGCCGGGGATGCGCTTGGCCACGTTGAACTGGCCGCCGATCTCGTCGCCGGCGTCGAACAGGGTGACCTGGTGGCCGCGCTCGGCGGCGACGGTGGCACAGGCCAGGCCGGCCGGGCCGGCGCCGACCACGGCGACCTTCTTGGGCGCCGGGGTGGGGCGGTAGACCAGCTCGGTCTCGTGTGCGGCGCGCGGATTGACCAGGCAACTGGCCAGCTTGTTCTCGAATACGTGGTCCAGGCAGGCCTGGTTGCAGGCGATGCAGGTATTGATCGCCTCGGCGCGGCCGGCGCGTGCCTTGTTCGGCCACTGCGGGTCGGCCAGCAGCGGGCGCGCCAACGACACCATGTCGGCGCCGCCATCGGCCAGGATGCGCTCGGCGACCTCTGGCATGTTGATGCGGTTGGTTGCCACCAGCGGCACCTTCACATGCGGCTTGAGCTTGGCGGTGACACCGGCAAAGGCGGCGCGCGGCACCGACGTGGCAATCGTCGGGATACGCGCTTCGTGCCAGCCGATACCGGAATTGATGATCGTCGCGCCGGCGGCCTCGATGGCCTTCGCCTGCTGCACGATCTCTTCCCAGTTGCTGCCGTCCTCCACCAGGTCCACCAGCGACAGGCGGTAGATGATGATGAAGTCCGGGCCACAGGCCTCGCGGATGCGACGCACGATCTCCACCGCGAAGCGCATGCGCTGGCGTGCGTCGCCCCCCCAGGCGTCGGTGCGCTTGTTGGTGCGCGGGGCGATGAACTCGTTGATGAGGTAGCCCTCCGAGCCCATCACTTCGACGCCGTCGTAGCCGGCTTCGCGGGCCAGCTTCGCGCTGCGTGCGTAGTCGGCGATATGCCGTTCGACGCCACTGGCCGAGAGCGCGCGCGGGGTGAACGGGTTGATCGGTGCTTTCAGCTTCGACGGCGCCACCGACAACGGGTGGTAGGCATAGCGGCCGGCATGCAGCAGCTGCAGGCAGATCTTCGCGCCGTGCTGGTGCGCGGCGGCGGTGAGCTGGCGGTGCGGGCGCACTTCCCAGGGCCAGGACAGCTTGCCGCCGAACGGCTTCAACCAGCCCACCACGTTCGGTGCGAAGCCACCGGTGACGATCAGGCCGACGCCGCCCTCGGCGCGCTCGGCGAAGTAGGCGGCCAGGCGCGGGAAGTCGCGGGCGCGATCTTCCAGGCCGGTGTGCATCGAGCCCATCAGCACCCGGTTGCGCAGCTGGGTGAAGCCCAGGTCCAGCGGGGAGAACAGGTGCGGATAGGCGGTTTCGTTGGCTGGCGACATGGTCGATACGCTTGCGTACGGAAGCGCGAAGCGTGCCGCGAAACGGCGGCCGGGGCAAGGGCCGCTGGATCGCGCCTGCGGCGCTGCCCCCGAACTCCGGGGGCGGTAGTGCCGGCCGCTGGCCGACATACGGGGCAGCTCAGGGTGATTGCGGTTGCCGGCCAGCGGCCGGCACTACCGGAGCGGGCCGACCGATCCCGAACCAGCCCAGCGTGATCCCGCACAGCGGGCCGATCAGCAGGGCGAAGGCGAGGGTGCCGAGGCCGACGTTGCCACCCAGCCACCAGCCGAGCAGCAGCACGCTGCCTTCGATCAAGCTGCGTACCTTCCAGATCGGCCAGCCAGTGCGGGCGTGCAGACCGGTCATCAGGCCATCGCGCGGGCCGGGGCCCAGCTTGGCGCCGATGTACAGGCCGGTGGCCAGCGCGACCAGCAGCATGCCGGTGCAGAACATCGCCACCTGCCAGCCGAGGCCGACGGCTGGCGGCAGCAGCCACAGGCCGAACTGCGCGGATGGGCCGATCAGCATCACGTTGAGCACGGTGCCGACGCCCGGCCTCTGGCGCAACGGCCACCACAGCAGCAGCACCAGCGCGCCGATGACGTTGGTGGCCAGGCCGAAGGACAGCGGGGTCTGTGCGGCGATGCCCTGCGACAGCACATCCCACGGCGCCACGCCGATGGCTGCACGGATCATCAGCGATGCTCCGAAGCCGTAGAGGAACAGGCCGGTGATCAGCTGCAGCAGGCGCAAGGGCAGGGCGGTGGGCATGGCACGCTCGGGGGAGGGGAGGATCTGTTTCCACCGTAATCCCGATTCATCCGTCGCCATAGATACAGATGCCGGCCAATACGCTGCCACAGGCGGGATCTGTAGAGCCGAGCCCATGCCCGGCTGGCGGTGCCAGGCAAAGCAGCCGAGCATGGGCTCGGCTCTACGTCGGCGTTCCAGCCTGGCTCAATCGTCCCAGCCCGCCAGTGCCAGCTTGCCAAGCGTGCGCCCGCTGGCCAGGCGCTGATGCGCGATGTCGAGGTTGGTCGCATTGATCGTGCCCAGTACCTCGCTGAGAGTGCCCCGCAGCTGGCCGGCGTCGATCATGCTGGCCGCGCGGCTGAGGATGCGGTGCTGTTCGATGCGGTCGGCGGTGGCGAAGCGCGCGCGCGCGAACATGAATTCCCAGTGGATACCGATGCACTTGGCCTTGTACGGATCTCCGATGCGCAGCGCACCGCGCGGTTCGACGATCAGGCCGACATGGCCCTGCGGCGCCAGCAGCTGGCCCAGTTCATCCCAGTAGTGGTCGGTGTCGGCCAGATTGAGCGCGACATGTACCGCATCGATGCCCAGCGCCTGCAACTGCGCCAGCAGCGGTCGGTTGTGGTCGACCACATGCTGCGCACCCATCTGCCGGCACCAGTCGGCCGAGGACGCGCGGGAGGCGGTGGCGATCACCTCGAAGCCCGCATGGCGGGCCAGCTGGATCGCCATCGATCCGACGCCGCCCGCACCGCCGATCACCAGCAGGTGCTGGCCGGCATGACGACGGTCATCCAACTGCAACGGCATGCGCTGGAACAGCAGTTCCCAGGCGGTGAGCGTGGTCAGCGGCAGGGCGGCCGCTTCAGCGAAATCCAGCGTGGTCGGCTTGCGTGCGACCAGGCGTTCATCCACCCATTGGTACTGCGCATTGCAGCCCGGGCGGGTGACATCGCCGGCGTAATAGACCTCGTCGCCGGAGGCGAACAGGCTGGCCTCTTCGCCGATTGCTTCGACCACGCCGGACGCGTCCCAACCAAGCACGCGGGGCGCCTCGAGCGTGGCCGGATCAGTGGCCGCGCGCTGCTTGCCATCGACGGGGTTGACCGAGACTGCTTCGACCCGGATCAGCAGGTCACGACCGCGTGGAGGCAGGGGTGGGGGCAGCTGGACATCGCGCAGTGCGGGGGCGGATTCACGACTCAGGGCGACAGCTTTCATCTCGGCTCCGGCTGGGTTCGTGGTCTCATCATAAGGTTCCTCACGTTTCTGCAAGCGCGCTGAACTGTCTGAAGCACGCCGTTGCGGAATATGTCGCTTTTCCCGCCTAAACACCGTTAAACCCTTGCAGCGCGAAGGTCTTGCGGATTTTCATCATCCTGTATAGGGTTTCAACGTCGGACCGGTGGAGGGTCGGGCACAACACTTCACATGTTACGGGACTGTTAACATGACCTTCACCCGCCTGAGCATAATGTTCGCGGCGGTGGCGTGCTGAATCGGCTGTCGAACATCGACGCAGTAGTGCTGGCCCATGCCTCTACCGGTTTCATACCCCCGAAATAGGAGCTGTACTCAATGAACAAGAAGATCCTTACTGCCGCGCTGCTGGGTGGTCTGGCTTTCGCCCAGGCTGCCTCCGCGCAGGAGTTCGATGACCGCTGGTACCTGACCGGTTCGGCCGGCTTCAACTTCCAGGACAGCGACCGTCTGACCAATGACGCTCCGTTCGTGACCCTGGGCCTGGGTAAGTTCATCAGCCCGAACTGGTCGCTGGACGGTGAGCTGAACTATCAGAACCCGAACTTCGATTCGAACAAGGACCTGAACTGGTCGCAGTACGGCGTCTCGCTGGACCTGCGTCGCCACTTCATCAAGGAAGGCCGCGGCTGGAATCCGTACATCCTGGGTGGCCTGGGCTACCAGAAGTCGGAAGAGTCCTACCCGTTCGATGCCACCGGCCCGCGCAAGCGTAAGGACGGCAACGCTGCCGCCAAGGTCGGCGTCGGTCTGCAGACCACCTTCGAGAAGCGCGTTGCCGTGCGTGCCGAAGTCGCCTACCGCGCTGACTTCGACGACCAGAGCATTGCTGCACGTGACGAAAGCTGGTTCGGCGACGTGCTGGCTTCGGTCGGCGTCGTGATCCCGCTGGGCCCGGCTCCGGTTGCGGCTGCTCCGGCTCCGGCTCCGGTTGCCCCGAGCTGCGCCGATCTGGATGACGACGGTGACGGCGTCAACAACTGCGACGACAAGTGCCCGAACTCGCAGCCGGGTCAGACCATCGGTCCGGACGGTTGCCCGGTGCCGGTCTCCATCGACCTGAAGGGCGTCAACTTCGACTTCGACAAGTCGAACCTGCGTCCGGACGCCGTGGCGATCCTGAGCGAAGCCACCGAGATCCTGAAGCGTTACCCGGATCTGCGCGTTGAAGTTGCCGGTCACACCGACTCGAAGGGTACCGACGCTTACAACCAGAAGCTGTCGGAGCGTCGTGCTACCGCCGTGTACAACTACCTGACCAAGAACGGCGTTGACGCCGGTCGCCTGGTCGGCCCGATCGGCTACGGCGAGAGCCGTCCGATTGCTCCGAACACCAACCCGGATGGTTCGGACAACCCGGAAGGTCGCGCCAAGAACCGTCGTACCGAGCTGAACGTCCAGAACTAAGTTCTGACGCTCTGCCAGTAAGACACAGCAGGACCCGGCTTCGGCCGGGTCTTGTTGTTTCTGCCGCCGGGAATCTCGAATTTCATGCGTGAGGACAACCGTTCGTCGGGATTTTGTCCGCAAAACCAATGAGTTGCCGTATTCATTGAAAGTGGCGCTTGAAAGCTGACGCGGC
Organism: Stenotrophomonas sp. GD03654; assembly: GCF_029845105.1. NCBI lineage: Bacteria > Pseudomonadati > Pseudomonadota > Gammaproteobacteria > Lysobacterales > Lysobacteraceae > Stenotrophomonas > Stenotrophomonas sp. GD03654. Next base: position 8,893 of record NZ_JAOCLC010000013.1, read on the forward strand.
ATTGCTAAACTCGCCGCGTCACTTCCTTCCGTGGATGTCCCTCATGCTGCGCTCTGCATCGGCCGCCGTTCTGGCGCTGGCCCTGGTTCCCGCCGCCCACGCTGCGGTCGATTGCTCGGTCAACACCAGCGCATCGCCGCTGCCGTTGCCGGCCACGACCATCGCGCCGGTGGCCGACGAGCTGTACATCCGTGGCAATCAGCTGGGCATGCCGGCCGGCGTGCTGAGCGGCAATTACGATCCGTCGCAGTCGCTGGACCAGGTGCTGCAGCGCCTGCGCATCGATGGCTGCCAGAACATCGCCAAGGCCATCCCGAGCGCGCCGGCAGTGAAGCCGAACGACCCGGCGGCCTACAAGCCGCAGACCGAATTCGACAACACGCCCTGGCGCTTCGACATGAGCCAGAACGGCAAGCGCATGACCGCCGAAGAGTTCGACGCCTGGATGAAGGCGCGTGGCGTGCGTGTGGTCAAGGCGCGTCCGGCTCCGGCCGCCACTCCGGCCCCGGCCGAAGCACCGGCTGAGACCAAGCCGGTCGACAAGAAGTAAGCGCCGCGGGGAGCAGAGGCTTGCGCATGCGCCGCCCACCTGCCGCCCCCGCCGCCCGCTCCCACGCATCGCGTGGGCGTGCGACTCCGAATGTCTCCAGTGGCGTGCGCCATGGCCTGGCGCGCGTGCTGTCCAAGGCCGGCGTGTGCTCGCGCAGCGAGGCCGCGCGCTGGATCGCCGAAGGGCGCGTGCGTGTCTCCGGCCGCATCGTGCGTGATCCCGAGTTCCCGATTGGCCAGCCGGCGCCGCCGATCGAGGTCGATGGCCAGCCTATGGGCGCGCCGCAGCGCCTGTACCTGATGCTCAACAAGCCGCGCGGCGTGGTGACCACGGCGCAGGACGAGCGTGGCCGCGACACCGTCTACCGCTGCTTTGATGGTGCCGGTCTGCCATGGATCGCGCCGGTCGGGCGCCTGGACAAGGCCAGCGAAGGGCTGTTGCTGTTCAGCAACGATCCGCAGTGGGCTGCGCGCCTGACCGACCCCCAGACCGGCCCGGACAAGACCTACCACGTGCAGGTGGATGGCCTGCCCGATGACGCCACTCTGGCGGCACTGCAGGCCGGCGTGGAGGACGAGGGCGAGTTCCTCGTTGCCCAGGCCGTGCGCGTGCTGCGCAGTGGCGACAAGACCGCATGGCTGGAGGTGGTCCTCGACGAGGGCCGCAACCGCCATATCCGCCGCCTGTTGGCGGCCTTCGACCTGCAGGTGCTGCGCTTGGTCCGGGTCGCGATCGGTGGGCTGGCGCTCGGCGATCTCGGCAAGGGCCAGTGGCGGATGCTGGAGGTCAGTGACCAGCAGCGGCTGGGGGCCGCTGCACCGGGCTGATCATCGCCCGCGGCCGGCGGTTGCCGGCCACCGTTCCAGGCGTAGGGGGCGCCTGGTTGCTGAATTTCCCGAACGGAGCCTGCCATATGTACCACCCGACCCTCAACCAAACCCTGCGCTGCGCAGGCCTGCTGCTGCCGATGGTGCTGCTGACCGCCTGTGGTGGCCACAAGAAGGTGGCCAAGGCGGAAACGCCGGCCGAGACCCCGGTGGTGGAAGTGAAGACCCCGGAGCTGGATGGCCGCGGCAGCTACCGCTTCCTGATGAGCAACGGCGACAAGAAGATGACTGCCGACGAGTTCGATGCCTGGATGAAGGCCAACGGCATCCGCGTTGCCAAGGGCAACGGCCAGGATGCTGCCGCCAAGCCGGTGGTGGTGGCCAGCAAGGACGAGCCGAAGGGCAAGAAGAAAAAGAAGTGATGCCGGCAGGTGCCGACCTCGGTCGGCACGCCATCAGGCCCGGTAGGTGCCGACCTTGGTCGGCACGCTTTGTCCGTTGGGATCAGCCATTGATCACGCCCAGCTCGACACCGATGCGGGTGAACGCATCGATCGCGCGGTCCAGATGCTCGCGGCTGTGCGCAGCGCTGATCTGGGTGCGGATGCGGGCCTGGCCCTTGGGCACCACCGGGAAGAAGAAGCCGATCGCGTAGATGCCTTCTTCGAGCAGGCGCTCGGCGAACTTCTGCGCCAGCGGTGCGTCGTACAGCATCACCGGGCTGATCGGGTGCACACCCGGCTTCACGTCGAAACCGGCTGCGACCATCTTTTCGCGGAAGTAGCGGGTGTTTTCCACCAGGGTGTCGCGCAGGTCGTCAGCGGCGGCCAGCATCTCGAACGCTTTGATGCCGGCGGCCACCACATGCGGCGGCAGCGAGTTGGAGAACAGGTACGGCCGCGAACGCTGGCGCAGCAGCTCGATCACCTCGGCGCTGGCGCAGGTGAAGCCGCCCAGTGCACCGCCCATGGCTTTGCCCAGGGTGCCGGTGATGATGTCGATCTTCTCCAGCACACCCTTCACTTCGGCCGAACCACGACCGGTGGCACCCAGGAAGCCGGTCGCGTGGCATTCGTCGATGTGCACCAGCGCGTTGTACTTCTTCGCCAGTGCGGTGATTTCGTCCAGCGGGGCGATGAAGCCGTCCATCGAGAACACGCCGTCGGTGGTGATCAGCTTGGTCTTGCAGCCGGCGGCATCGGCGGCCTGCAGCTGGGCTTCCAGGTCGGCCATGTCGCAGTTGGCGTAGCGGAAACGCTTGGCCTTGCAGAGGCGCACACCGTCGATGATCGAAGCATGGTTCAGTGCATCGGAAATGATCGCGTCGTTCTCGCCGAGCAGCGGTTCGAACAGGCCGCCGTTGGCGTCGAAGCAGGCGGCGTACAGGATGGTGTCCTGCTTGCCGAAGAAGTCGGCGATCTGCTTCTCCAGCTGCTTGTGCAGGTCCTGGGTGCCGCAGATGAAGCGCACCGAGGCCATGCCGAAGCCGTGGGTATCCAGCGCATCCTTGGCGGCCTGGATCAGGTCCGGATGGTCGGCCAGGCCCAGGTAGTTGTTGGCACAGAAATTCAGCACCGTGCGGCCGTCCTCGAGGGTGATCTCGGCCGACTGCGGGCTGGTGATGATCCGCTCGGACTTGAACAGGCCCTGGGCGCGGATGGCGTCCAGTTCCTCGGCGTAGTGGCGGGTCAGGGCGGAGGAGGCGTCGGTCATGGCGTGGGCACGGCTCTGAACGGGGAAACCGCTGATTCTACCGGGCATCACCGCTTGCCGACCGGCCTGATCGGGGCATCGCCACGGCCGGCACATGTTGCATCGCAATAGCAAACTGGTTAAGAATTCGTGAACCGGAGCTGTCCCGCTCCGGCCGCTACGCCCGCTCCCCGCCTTCCACGCCACCGCCCCCACCGGAGACGCTCATGAAGCACGCCCGTGCCTGCCTCGCCATTGCCGCTGCCCTGACCCTGGCCGCCCCGTTCGCCGCCAGCGCCCAGGACAATGAATCTCCGTACAGCTGGAACGTCACCGCCGTTTCCGATTACCTGTTCCGTGGTGTGTCGCAGACCGATGAGGATCCGACCCTGCAGGCCGGCTTCACCTACACCAGCCCGGTCGGCCTGTATGCCGGCGTATGGGGCTCGGGCGTCGACTTCGGTGCCGGCGATCCGAAGACCGAGATCGACTACCTGATCGGCTACGGCGTGGACGTGACCGAGCGCGTCAACTTCGACGTGCTGTTGAACCGTTACACCTACCTCAAGTCCAGCCACCAGAACTACAACGAGCTGATCACCACCACTACGCTGGATGACACCTACAAGCTGACGGTGGCCTACACCAACGATGTCTGGAACAGCAGCACCGATGGCTGGTACTTCGGCCTGGGCGGCAGCTGGGGCCTGCCGAAGGACTTCACCCTGAATGCCAACGTCGGTCGCAGCACCTTCGAGGACGGCATCGCCAAGGACTACACCGACTGGAACGTCGGCGTCGCGCGCCAGTTCGGCCTGTTCAACGTCGGCCTGGGCTACTACGGCACCGACGGCAACGGCCGCGACAACTCCGGCAAGCTGGCCCACAGCCGGGTGATGCTGAGCGTCGCCGTAGGCAAGTAACGCCGCAGGCGTTACGGTAGGTGCCAGGCTTGCCTGGCACGCTTTACGAAAAAGGCGCCCATCGGGCGCCTTTTTCCGTCCCGCGGTGTTCTTGATCCCATCTGGGGAAGAGCCCCCTTGTTGTTCAAGGGGGCGCGCCGCAGGCGCGGGGATAAGGAAACCTGCACGGATTCAACGTGGCGAAGCCACGATGAATCAATTCCAGCTGAGGACCACCTTGCCGGCCTTGCCTTCTTCCATCAGGTCGAAGCCCTTCTGGAAGTCGTCGATCGGCAGCTGGTGGGTCATCACCTTGCCCAGCGGGAAACCGGACAGCACCAGCTGGGTCATCTTGTACCAGGTCTCGTACATCTTGCGGCCGTAGATGCCCTGCACGGTCAGGCCCTTGAAGATGATCTTGTCCCAGTCGCAGCCGGCGCCCTTGGGCATGATGCCGAGCATGGCGATCTTGCCGCCGTGGTACATGCAGTCGAGCATGTCGTTGAACGCACGCGGGTTGCCGCTCATTTCCAGGCCCACGTCGAAGCCCTCCATGTGCAGTTCCTTCATCACGTCCTTCAACGAGGTGTTGGCGACGTTGACCACGCGGGTGGCGCCCATGTCGGCGGCCAGCTTCAGGCGGAAATCGTTGACGTCCGTGACCACCACGTTGCGCGCACCGATGTGCTTGCAGATGCCGGCGGCGATGATGCCGATCGGGCCGGCACCGGTGATCAGCACGTCCTCGCCGATCACGTTGAACTCCAGCGCACAGTGCGCGGCGTTGCCGTACGGGTCGAAGAACGCAGCCAGCTCCGACGGGATCTGGTCCGGGATCGGCCACAGGTTGCTGGCCGGCATCACCATGTATTCGGCGAAGGCGCCGTTGACGTTGACGCCGATGCCGACGGTGTTGGGGCACAGGTGCGGGCGGCCGCCACGGCAGTTGCGGCAGTGGCCGCAGACGATGTGGCCTTCGGCCGAGACGCGCTGGCCGATCTCATAGCCGGTTACGCCCGGGCCGATTTCGGCGACGCGACCGACGAATTCGTGGCCAATGGTCAGGCCCGGCTTGATGGTGCGCTGGCTCCACTCGTCCCACAGGTAGATGTGCAGGTCGGTACCGCAGATCGCGGTCTTCTCCAGCTTGATCAGGACCTCGTTCGGGCCCGGGGTCGGCACCGGAACTTCTTCCAGCCAGATGCCCTTGGCCGCTTCGCGCTTGACCAGGGCCTTCATCGTTTGCTGCGCCATCGGGGTGGAACTCATCAGGGGGAAAGCGCGGATTATAGGGTGCCGCGCGGATTTCCCATGTTGCGCTGCGGGTGCAGTGGTGGAACGAAAGGCGTGCGCCGGCGGGCGTTTCGAACGTACTGCGAACAGCGGCGCCTCCCTGATCCGGGAAAGGGGGCGTGGTCACCCTGGCCGGGACACGCAAAAGCCCATCCATGGTGCTCGATGGCGCCATCCATGGCGCCAACGGTCCCGTCCAGGGTGACCACGCCCCCTCTGGACGATTTCCGTGTGCGCGGCCGACGTGCGCGTGGCAGAGCAAGAAGCAGGCCCATGACTTCCGGGGTTCGGGCCGGGGCAGGGCCGCGGGCTACAATCGAGGGTTCCACTACCAGGGGCCGCTCCATGCGCTCGAACCTGCTTGCATTTTCCATCGTCGCCAGCCTCGGGCTGGCCCAGGTCGCCCATGCCGCTGAAGGCATGTGGGTGCCGCAGCAGCTGCCGGAAATCGCCGGCCCGCTGCAGAAGGCCGGCCTGAAGCTGTCTCCGGAACAGCTGTCCAACCTGACCGGCGACCCGATGGGCGCGGTCGTCGCCCTTGGCGGCTGCACCGCCAGCTTCGTCTCGCCGCAGGGCCTGGTGGTCACCAACCACCACTGCGCTTATGGCGCCATCCAGCTGAATTCGACCGCGCAGAAGAACCTGATCAAGGACGGCTTCAACGCGCCGACCCTGAAGGACGAACTGAGCGCCGGCCCGAACGCTCGCGTGTTCGTGCTTGACCAGATCACCGACGTCACCGCCCAGGCCAAGGCCGCCATTGCCGGCGCCGGCAACGACCCGCTGGCCCGCAGCCGCGCGCTGGACGCCTTCGACAAGGCCCAGGTCGCCGCCTGTGAAGCCGATGCCGGCTTCCGCTGCCGCCTGTACAGCTTCTCCGGCGGCAACACCTACCGCCTGTTCCGCAACATGGAAATCAAGGACGTGCGCCTGGTCTACGCGCCCCCGGGCAGCGTCGGCAAGTTCGGCGGCGACGTCGACAACTGGATGTGGCCGCGCCACACCGGCGATTTCTCGTTCTACCGCGCCTACGTGGGCAAGGACGGCAAGCCGGCCGCCTTCGCCGCCGACAATGTGCCGTACCAGCCCAAGCACTTCCTGAAGTTCGCCGACCAGCCGCTGGGCGCCGACGACTTCGTGATGGTGGCCGGCTACCCGGGCCGTACCAACCGTTATGCCCTGGCTGGTGAGTTCAACGAAACCGCCAGCTTCACCTACCCGACCATCGCCAAGCACTACAACGCGGTGCTGAAGATGATCGCCGACGCCGGCAAGGCCGACGCCGACGTCAAGGTGAAGTACGCCGCCACCGCCGCCAGCATGAACAACGTGGCCAAGAACTACCTGGGCCAGCTGGAAGGCTTCAAGCGCATCGACGCCGCTGGCCAGAAGCAGGCCGAGGAAGCCGCCGTGCTGGCGTGGCTGAAGAAGCAGGGCGTTGCCGGCAAGCCGGCCCTGGCCGCACACGCGCAGCTGCTCAAGCATCTGGATAGCAGCAAGTCGACCCGCGAGCGCGACCTGTTCGTCGGTCAGTTCAACAACACCTCGGCCGTTGGCGCAGCGATCAGCCTGTACCGCCTGTCGATCGAGCGCAGCAAGCCGGATGCCGAACGCGAAGCCGGTTACCAGGAACGCGACCTGACCACCATCGAAGGTGGCCTGAAGCAGATGGACCGTCGCTACGTGGCGAAGATGGACCAGCAGCTGCAGACCTACTGGCTGGACCAGTACGTGGCTCTGCCGGCCGCACAGCGCGACAACGAAGTGCTGAACAAGTGGCTGGCCGGCAGCGACGCCGCTGCGGTGAAGTCGCTGGTGAGCAAGCTGTCGGGCACCGAGCTGGGCAGCCTGGACAACCGGCTGAAGTGGTTCAAGGCCGACCGTGCCGCGTTTGAAGCCAGCAGCGATCCGGCCATCCAGTATGCCGTGGCCGTCATGCCGGCACTGCTGAAGCAGGAAGAGCAGAAGAAGATCCGCGAAGGCGAATCGCTGACCGCACGTCCGCTGTACCTGCAGGCCGTGGCCGACTACAAGAAGAGCCAGGGTGAGTTCGTCTACCCGGACGCCAACCTGTCGCTGCGCATCACCTTCGGCAACGTCATGGGCTATGGCAAGGACGGCGTGACGTACACCCCGTTCACCACCCTGGAAGGCGTGGCGGCGAAGGAAACCGGCGAAGATCCGTTCGATTCGCCGAAGGCGCTGCTCGATGCGGTCAAGGCCAAGCGTTACGGTGGCCTGGAAGACAAGCGCATTGGTTCGGTGCCGGTGAACTTCCTGTCCAACCTGGACATCACCGGCGGCAACTCCGGCTCGCCGGTGCTGGACGCCAACGGCAAGCTGGTTGGCCTGGCCTTCGATGGCAACTGGGAATCGGTCAGCTCCAACTGGGTGTTCGACCCGGTGATGACCCGCATGATCGCCGTCGACAGCCGCTACATGCAGTGGATCATGCAGGAAGTGGCGCCGGCGCCGCAGCTGCTGAAGGAACTGAACCTGGCGAAATAAACCAGTTGCGGTAGTGCCGGCCGCTGGCCGGCAACCTCGACCAGACAGCCGGAGTTTCCAAAACCCCGCGACGCACGTCGCGGGGTTTTTTCATGCCCGGCCCGGCCGGGTGCGCCGAACAGGTATCATCCCTGTTCCGCGGACTTCACAGGATGTGAACGAAACGCGGAAACCTCCTCCCCCCAGGACCCCTTGCACGCATGCGCATCCTGCTTGCCCGTCACGGCGAAACGCCGTGGAACGCCGAAGGCCGCTACCAGGGCCAGATCGATATTCCGCTTTCGCCGATCGGTGAAGCCCAGGCCCAGGCACTGGGCGCCCGCCTGGCCTCGGTGGACATCACCCGTGCCGTCGCCTCGCCGCTGTCGCGCGCGCAGCGCACCGCGCAGCTGGCGCTCGGCGCCGCCCGCGCCGACATGCTGCTGACCGAGCCGGAGCTGCAGGAAATCGCCCACGGCGAATGGGAAGGGCTGCTGGCCAGCGAAATCAACGAGAAGGATCCTTCGCGGCTGCAGGCCTGGCGCGAGGAGCCGGATACGGTGCTGATGCCCGGCGGCGAATCGCTGCGCCTGGTGCTGGAGCGCAGCTGGCGCGGCCTGGCCCGCGCCACCGAAGGCCTCGGCGAGCACGACACTCTGCTGGTGGTTGCGCACGATGCGGTCAACCGCGTGATCCTGTGCAAGGTGCTGGGCCTGCCGATTTCCCGCCTGTGGACCTTCCGTCAGGCACCGACCACGCTCAACCTGCTCGAAGGCGCCGATCTGGACAGCCTGGAAGTGGTGCGCCTGAACGACTGCGCCCACCACACGCCGTTCTTCGGCGAAGCCAAGCACCGCGCACTCTGACCCGCCACACCGAACCACCTGTACCTGTTGGAAGCACTGCCGTGACGAACACCCCGACCACCCTGGCCGATTGGCTGGATTACATTGAACGCCAGCACCCGGCGACCATCGACATGGGCCTGGAGCGCGTGCGCGCCGTGGCCACGGCGATGGGTCTTGGCGCGCCGGCCGGGCGCACCATCGTGGTCGGTGGCACCAACGGCAAGGGCTCCACTGTCGCCTTCATCGAGGCCATCGGCCGTGCTGCCGGTTGGAAGGTCGGCGCGTACACGTCGCCGCACCTGCTGCGCTACAACGAGCGCGTGCGCATCGACGGGCAGGACGTGGACGATGCGGCGCTGGTCGCCGCGTTCAACGCCATCGAGGCCGCGCGTGGCGAGATCACGCTGACCTATTTCGAGTACGGCACGCTGGCTGCGCTGCAGCTGTTCGCCGACGCCGGGCTGGACCTGGCGGTGCTGGAAGTGGGCCTGGGCGGCCGCCTCGATGCAGTCAACATCGTCGATGCCGACGTGGCGGTGATCACCACCGTCGACATCGACCATGCCGAGTGGCTGGGCGAGGACCGCGAAGCGATCGGCGCCGAGAAGGCCGGCATCATCCGTGGCTGGAAGCCGGTGATCCTGGGCGAGACCGATCCGCCGTCCAGCGTGCTGGCGCGTGCCTATCTGGTGGGTGCCAACGCGATCCGCGGCGGCAGCGACTATTTCTACGAACCGATCGATGCCCAGCGCTGGCGCTGGCGGGATGTCGGCCTGCGCATGGAGCTGCCGACCCCGGCGCTGGCCGGCCCGATCCAGCTGGCCAATGCGGGCGCCGCCATCGCCGCTCTGCGCGCGCTGGACAAGCCGGTGCCGCGTGCGGCGTGGGCCGCCGGGATCGCGGCAGCGCGCATTTCCGGCCGCATGCAGGCATTCGAACGGGATGGCGTGCAGATCCGTGTGGACGTGGGCCACAACCCGCAGGCGGCGGGCCAGCTGGCGCGTGCGCTGAAGGCCGAAGTGTCAGCCGGCCGCACCCTGGCGGTGTACGCCGCGCTGCAGGACAAGGACGCGGTGGGCGTGGTGCAGGCGCTGCAGGATGTGGTGGGCGAGTGGACCCTGGCCGGGCTGGATGGCGCGCGTGGGCAGAGCGCCGCCCAGCTGCAGGCGCGCCTGACCGGCACGGCGGCGGCCAAGGCGCCGCTGGCCGACACCGTCGAACAGGCACTGGCGCAGGTGCTGGCCCAGGCCGAGCGCGGCGACCGCGTGCTGGTATTCGGCTCGTTCCATACCGCCGCTGCAGCCCTGCAATGGCTGCAGGGCGACGCCTGATCCGCGTTCAGCCAACGCCGACGCCGTCCGGTCCGGCACCCGTATAATCGACGGCAACCTCCGGACAGTTGCCTGCCTCACGTGGATACGCCTCTGAAACAGCGTCTGATTGGTGCCATCGTGCTGGTGGCGCTGGCCGTGATTTTCCTGCCGATGCTGGTCAAGGGACCCGCACCCGACAGCGGTGTGGCCAATGTGCCGATCGCCGCGCCGGATGCGCCCGCCGATGGCCAGTTCGAAACCCGCGAATTGCCGCTGGTCGCCCCGGCAGGCGGTGCCACCGGCCTGCAGACCGGTCAGGCCAAGCCGCTGCAGGACGCGGCCACGCCGGCCACCCCGCCGACCGTGGATACTTCGCCGGCAGTCGCTGCCGGCAACTATGCGGTCACCTTCGGTGCCTACGGCAGCAAGGCCGATGCCGATGCCGTGATCGCCTACCTGAAGCGTTCGCAGCTGCCGGGCTTCACTGAAACCGCCACCATCAACGGCCGTCAGGCATGGCGTGTGCGGGTCGGGCCGTATGCCGACCGTGCCCAGGCCGAGGCGGCCCGCCTGCAGGCGGTGAAGATCCGTGCGGATGTGAAGGCCGAAGTGATCACCCTGGATGCGTCGGCTGGCAGCAGTGCTCCCGTCGCGGCTACCCCGGCACCGGTTGCGCCGAGCGCCAGTACCCCGTCCGCAGCGACTGCGCCCTCGGCCAGCAGCAACCCGGTGCGCAGCGAAAGCCTGCCGCCGAGTACGCCGGTCGCGACCGCTCCGGCAGCCAAGCCCGAGCCGCCGAAGCCGGCGCCGAAGCCCGAAACCCCGAAGCCCGAGCCGAAGCCGGAGACCACCGCCAGCAAGCCGGCAACGGCCCCGGCCACGCCGGCAGCGCCGGCTGCCAGCGGCGTCGGCTTTGCTGTGCAGCTGGGCGCGTTCGGCCAGGCCAACGATGCCAATGCCCTGCGCGACAAGGTCCGCGCCGCCGGCTTCAGCGCTTTCGTCGAACAGGTGCGCACCGAAAAGGGCACCCTGCATCGCGTCCGCGTCGGGCCGGTGGCCAACCGCGGCGATGCCGAGCAGCTGAAGGCGCAGGTTGCCGCCAAGGTCGGCGTGGCCGGCATGGTGCGACCGCACCCATGACCCACGCGCAGCCTCGTTGCCAGCGCCGCCGAAGGAGCGGGGCGCCATGATCGACGTGGTGCTGCTGATCGTGATCGCCGCCTCGACCCTGCTGGGGATGCTGCGCGGCTTCGTGGGAATCGTCATCGGCACCCTGTCGTGGCTGCTGGCCGCGTGGGCTGCCTTCGCCTTCGGCAATGATGCCGCCCATTGGTGGGCCGCCCCGGCGGCCCCCGGTGGCGAACACTTCGTCGGTGGCTACCTGGGGGTCGGTATCGGCGTGATGATCGTGGTCGCGGTGATCGGCATGGTCATCAAGGCCCTGGTCCACCGCAGCATGCTGACCAGCCTGGACCGCCTGCTGGGCGGGGTGCTGGGCGCCGTGCGGGGCGGCCTGATCGCCGCGATCCTGCTGCTGCTGGGCAGTTTCACCCCGTTGACCGCCGAGCCCTCGTGGCAGCGCTCTGCGGTGCGCCCGCTGCTGAACCCCACGGTGGCCTGGATGAACAGCAAACTGCCGCACTGGGAGGTTCCCGGGGCCGATCTGCTGCCCAAGGCCTTGCCGACCGACGCCCTGTCCCCATCTGCATTGATGGCGTTGGGCAAGAACACAGGCGCCGGGTTGGGAAAGCCGGGCGCGGCAGGCGATAATGGCATCCTCAACCAGGTAGTGGCAGGCAGCGGATGGCTGCGGCCTGCGAAAGCGGAACAGGGCGACTCCTACGATCCGGCCGAAGTGCGCCCGGACGCTCCTGCACTGCCGGACAGTATCGAGCCGGGCGATCCGGCCAACGTCGACCGCAGGCGCGGCGACCACTAAAGGCCAGGCACGGCCACCTTCCTTGTAACTGGGCACCGCCCAGCGGAGACCTCGCACCATGTGTGGCATCGTCGGAATCGTCGGCAACCAGAACGTCGCCGGGCAGTTGTATGACGGCTTGACCGTCCTCCAGCATCGCGGCCAGGACGCGGCAGGCATCGCCACCGTCAACGGCAGCCGCCTGCGGGTGCAGAAGGCCACCGGCCTGGTCCGCGATGTGTTCGATGCCCGCACCATGTCCACACTGGAAGGCAGCGTCGGCATCGCCCATGTGCGCTACCCGACCGCCGGTTCGGAAGGCATGGACGAGGCGCAGCCGTTCTACGTCAATTCGCCGTACGGCATCGCGCTGGCCCACAACGGCAACCTGATCAATACCGAAGCCCTGCGCCAGCAGGTGTTCGAGCAGGACCGCCGCAATGTCAACACCGATTCGGACAGCGAAGTGCTGCTGAACGTGTTCGCCTACGAACTGGAACAGCAGCGCCAGCTGAGCCCGGAAGCCGCGATCCGCGCGGTGGCCGGCGTGCACCGCCGCTGCAAGGGTGGCTATGCGGTGGTCAGCGTGGTGCTGGGCCTGGGCCTGGTCGCCTTCCGCGACCCGCACGGCATCCGTCCGCTGGTGCTGGGCAAGCGCAGCCACGCCGAGGGCGATGAGTACATCGTGGCCTCCGAGTCGGCCGCGCTGGACGTGCTGGGCTTCCAGCGCGTGCGTGACGTGCAGCCGGGCGAAGCGCTGGTGATCACCGCGCGTGGCGAGCTGTTCTCGGAGATCTGTGCCGAGCCGGCCGAGCACACCCCGTGCATCTTCGAGTACGTGTACTTCGCACGCCCGGATTCGATGATCGACAACGTGTCGGTGCACAAGGCGCGCATGCGCATGGGCATCAAGCTGGGCGAGAAGATCCTGCGCCTGCGCCCGGACCACGACATCGACACCATCATCCCGATCCCGGATACCTCGCGCGACGCTGCGCTTGAGATCTCCAACGTGCTCGGGGTGAAGTACCGCGAGGGCTTCATCAAGAACCGCTACATCGGCCGCACCTTCATCATGCCGGGGCAGGGCGAGCGCGTGAAGTCGGTGCGCCGCAAGCTCAACCCGATCCATCTGGAGTTCCGCAACCGTGTGGTGCTGCTGGTGGACGACTCGATCGTGCGCGGCACCACCAGCCAGCAGATCGTGCAGATGGCCCGTGATGCAGGCGCGCGCAAGGTCTACCTGGCCAGCGCGGCGCCGCCGGTGCGCTACCCGAACATCTACGGCATCGACATGCCGGCGGCCGAAGAGCTGGTCGCGCACAACCGCACCGTGGAAGAGATCGAAGCCCACCTGGGCTGCGACTGGCTGATCTACCAGGATCTGGAAGACATGGAAGCAGCGGTGAGCGAGGGCAATCCGGCGCTGCGCAACTTCGATTCGTCCTGCTTCAACGGCCACTACCCGACCGGTATCGAGCCGGGCTACTTTGAGCGCATCCAGCAGTTGCGTTCGGACGACGCCAAGCACAAGCGCCGCGCCTGAGGTCCAGGCGTGGTTGACGTGCCCGACGTTGGTGGCGACCTGCTGCGCGCTGCGCAGCAGTGCCTGGCCGAAGCCGACCCGCTGCGCAAGGTGGTGCTGACCCAGGCCTATGCCGCCGCGTTCCGTGCCGGCCGCCTGAAGGTGGCGGGCGATGCACCGCCGCCAGAGCCGATCCGCATGCCGGGCCGGCCGCCGCAGCTGGTACTGGTGCATCCGCGCGAAGTGCCGCGGCGCGGACTGGGTGGGGTGGAAGGGCGTGCCGCCTTCATCCACGCCATCGCCCACATCGAACTCAATGCGATCGACCTGGCCTGGGATGCGGTGTATCGCTTCCGTGGCCTGCCGCCAGCGTTCCATGCCGACTGGGTCAGCTGTGCCGACGACGAATCGCGGCACTTCATGCTGCTGCGCGAGCGTCTGCAGGCGCATGGCCACGACTATGCTGATTTCCCCGCGCACAACGGCCTATGGGAAATGTGCGAAAAGACGGCGCACGATGGTCTGGCACGCATGGCGCTGGTGCCGCGCGTGCTGGAGGCGCGCGGCCTGGACGTGACACCGGGCATGATCGAGAAGCTGCGCAATGTCGGCGATGGCGAGACCGCCGACGTACTGGAAGTGATCCTGCGCGAAGAAGTGGCGCACGTTGCCGCCGGCTCGCGCTGGTACCGCTGGTACTGCGATCGCGCCGGCGTCGAGCCGCGCGCACGTTTCAAGGAACTGCTGGTGGAGTACGCCGGCGGCTACCTGCATGGACCGTTCAACATCGAAGCGCGCCTGCTGGCCGGCTTTGATGAGGATGAGCTCGCCAACCTGGTTGAACAGGCCGGTTGAAGAAAAGGGGACGGAGGGGATTAAGTCGTTTGTGCCACAAACGACTTAATCCCCTCCGTCCCCTTTTTTCAGGCGTTCGGCAACACCACGCGCTTGCCATCCACCGTCGGCCGGTTGATGTAGAACAGGCCTGGACCCGGGCGGTACGGCAGTTCGCTGACGCCGGCATCGGCGGCGTAGGTCAGTGCGGTGTCGCCCAGTGCATCGAAGTTCCAGTGCGCCGACTGCATCAGGTAGCGCCGCCGCAGCAGCGCCTCCTGTGTCTGCGTCAGCGGCTGCCCGGCCACCAGGCGCCGTGCGATCGGCTGCAGGGCGGACGGCAGCTCCCAGCCGGGCACTTCGGTTGCATTGGCAGTCCATTGCAGGCCGGCATCGATGGCCTGCTGCTGCATCACCTGCAGTGCGATCAGCTGGTAACGCCAGTCGATGCGCCGACGCAGCACCACCGCGGCGGTCACATACAGCACCGGTGACAACAGCACGCTGCGGCTGCCGGCGCGACGCTGCTGTTGCCATTGGTGCCAGACATCCACCCAGATTTCCTTTTCGTCCACGCCCAACTGCTGGCGCCAGCGTTCGGCATCGGCCTGCGTTTCGGCGTAGGCCGTGGTGGTCTTCAGCATCGCCAGCGGCGGGATCTGGTAGTCGGCAACGGCGGGGCGGCGCAGTTGCTGGCGGCGTGGGCGGCTGAGCAGCTTGGGGCCTTCTTCCAACTGGTTGTAGCCGCCCCCGATGTTGGCGTGCACACCGGGCAGGGCGATCTCGGTGAATGGCGGCGCCACGCTCGTCAGCGGATAGTGCTGGCGATGTTCATCGCGCGCGGTGAGCTGCACTACGCGGGAGGCGATGCCACTGCGCAGAGCCAGTTGTGGCTGTTCATCAGCGCGGCCGCCATTGACCGCGACCACGGTGTCGAACAGACCCATGAAGCGAAGCACCGGCGTGGCAGGTGCGAAGTCGGTTGCACAGCCAAGGCCTGAGACCTGCAGCAGCTGGCGCCAGTGCGCGCTGTCCCAGTCCTGCAGCTGGTTGGCGATGTCACGTGCCGCGGCAGCGCCTCGCGAAAACCCGAACAGATCCAGCTGCACGCCACGCAGCGGCTGCCGCCAGCGCGTGGACAGTTCCGCTAGCGCGGCCGGCAACAGCAGCTGCAGCGCGCGCTGCACTTTCGCCCGCACGCCGCTGGCACCGATACCGAAGGCCAGCCCGATCAGATCGTCGTCGGCGTCATCGCGGGTACCCACGCCTTCCACGTAGATCGACAGCGAAGGCGTGGCCATCGCATCGCGGCGGCTGTCCGGATACAGCTGCTGCAGGCGGGCGATGTTGGTCAGGCCGTTGTCGTAGCTGCTGGTCAGCCGGCTCTGGTAGGTCGAATCGTCATCCGCGCGCAGCTGCGCTGGGCGTGGTTGCGGCAGCTGGGGTCGACCACGCGCCAGGTTGTGTGCGTTGTTGCGGGTGCCATCGAAGAACAGGCCGATCCGCAGCAAGCCGACATCTTCGTCCATGTCCTGCGATGGTGCCATGTGCATGTCCCGTCGTGGCTGTGTCACGGTAGCGCGAAAGCGGTGTATTGGCGAAGTGTAGTGACGCTTTTGACCTTACTTAACGCAAACGCGGTGGATCACAGTTCCTGATTTTCATTCCCATCCTCTATTGAATTCACACGGCCCGCGCAGGCCATATGGCCAAACCCGGCAAACCCCGGGCGTGCTGCATCAACGCTGTTCACATCATTCAAGGAGCGACGCAATGTTGTCCAGATCGATTGGCAAAGCGGCAGGTGGCGTGGTGTTGGGTTTGTCGGTGGCAGCGGCCGCGCACGCGGCACCGTTGTTCGAGCCGGTGACGGTCATCAGCCGGGCATCGGCCAACAGTGAGCCCGCGCTGGGCAAGCTGCTGGCCACCCCGTCCACGGCGACGGTACAGGAGGTGCGTGTCGATGCTGCTGCCACCGCGCAGCCGCAGCTGGAGTTCGAACTGCTTGGCCAGCGCGTGCAGGCGGCGCGCAGCAAGGTTGAAGCACTGCCTGATGGCGGCAGTATCTGGTACGGCCAGTTCCGCTCACCCTCGGACAAGCTGACCGCCGCCACGTCCAATGGCCAGGACGATCCGGGCAATTCGCTGATCCTGGTGCGCTCGGGCAACACCATCACCGGTTCGATCCGCAAGGACGGCAAGCTGTATCGCCTGCGCCCGCTGGGCAACCGCCATGTACTGGTGGAAGTGGATGAATCGCGGATGCCTGCCGATCATCCGGCCGACTACAACCAGCTGCCGAAAATCCCGATGGGCAACAACGATCGCATCGGCATCGCGCAGGCCTCGTCCGGTAGCCCGGCCACCATCCGCGTGCTGGTGGTTGCGACCAATGCAGCGGTAACGGCTTATGGCGGCAACATGCAGTCGCTGGTGCAGCTGGCGGTGGCCGAATCCAACCAGGGTTATGTCAACAGCAACGTCGGCATCACCATGGAACTGGCCCGCTACGAGACCACCAACTACACCGAATCGGGCAGCTTCGATACTGATCTCGCGCGCTTCCGTGGCACCAGCGACGGCTACATGGACAGCATCCACACCAGTCGAAACACCTACACGGCAGACGTGGGCGTGCTGCTGATCAACAACACGGCGTACTGCGGCCTGGCGTCGGGGATCGGCTCGACGGCGTCGACGGCGTTCGCTGCGGTGTACTGGGATTGCGCAACCGGCTATTACTCGTTCGCGCACGAGATCGGCCATCTGCAGAGCGCGCGGCATGACATCGCCACCGACTCGAGCACCTCGCCCTACGCCTATGGCCACGGCTATCGCTACGAGCCAGCCACCGGCACCGGTTGGCGCACGATCATGGCCTACAACTGCACCCGTAGCTGCCCGCGCCTGAACTACTGGTCCAACCCGAACATCAGCTACAACGGCATCCCGATGGGCAATGCCAGTACCGCCGACAACCAGCGCGTGCTGGTCAATACCAAGGCCACCATCGCGGCCTTCCGCTGAGGCCAAGTGCCGACCAGCGGCGGCGTCTACCCGGGTGTGTGCACCTGCCCTGGTAGACGCCAACCTTGGTCGGCACCCTGCGATCCATCATTGGCGCGCGAGCGTATCCAGCGACCAGCCGCCGGCATCCACGCGCAGCACCGATCCCTGCTCGTACCAGTCGCCCAGCACGATGCGGTTGCAGGTGCGGCCACCGGCCTGCAGCGTGTGCACCGCCGGGCGATGGGTGTGGCCGTGGATCATGGTGTCCACGCCATGGCGCACGAAGGTGGCATCGACTTCGGCCGGAGCCACATCGGTCACGGTCTCGAACTGCGCACGATCGCCCTGCTTCATTTCCGACTGGCGAGCCTGGCTGGCGTCGCGTGCCTTCTGCGCGAAGGCGATGCGCGCGGCCAGCGGCTGCGACAGGAACTGCGCCTGGAACACCGGGTCGCGCGTCTGTGCACGAAACTGCTGGTAGGGGATGTCGTCCGTGCACAGCAGGTCACCGTGCTGCAGCAGCACCGGGCGACCGTACAGGTCAATCACGCATGGGTCGGGCAGGATGCGCAGGCCGGCACGGCGCGCATAGTCTTCACCGAGCAGGAAGTCGCGGTTGCCGCGGATGAAGTACACCGGCACGCCGCTGTCGGAGAGTACCTTCAGTGCGTCGGCCACCGCATCGGCGGCAGGCGAGGGCGTGTCGTCGCCGATCCAGGCTTCGAACAGGTCGCCGAGGATGTACAGCGCATCGGCGCCGGGCGCCTGTTCGCGCAGGAAGCGCAGGAACAGGTCGGTGATCTCCGGACGGCTGGGGTCCAGATGCAGGTCGGAAATGAACAACGTCGTCATACGGGCATTCTAGGGCATCCACCGCCGGGCATGGCCCGGCGCTACCGGAGGGATCTGACCCCGGGGGTCACACCGGCAGCGGCAACCAAGCCAGGCTGGCCGACGCCAGCAGCACCGCGATGCCCGTCGCGGCCAATACGTCGCTGGGATAATGCAGGCCCAGCACCACGCGCGACAGTGCGACGCCGGCGGTGAACGGCACCAGCAGCGGAGCCAGCCACGGGTAGTAGGCCAGTGCCACGATGGTGAACGACACCGCGTGCAGAGTGTGCCCGGAGGGGAAGCTGAACTCGTCCAGCGGTGCCACCCACGCGCGGATGCGCAGGTCGGCCGCATACGGGCGCGGGCGCCGGGTCCAGCGCTTGAGGCCCTTGTACAGCAGCAACGCGGCCAGACCGGTGGCGGCCATGTGCACCGACGCGCGCAGGCCGTCGAAGCCATCGAGCAGCACCAGCGCGCCCATCAGCACATACCAGAACACGCCATCACCGAGCCGGCTGATGACAGCGAACAGGCGACGCACGCGGCGGCGGCGACAGTAGTGGTTGGCCCGCCGGCACAGGCGTGCTTCGCGGTCGGCCAGCAGTTCAAGCGGCGTGGTGCGCATGGCCGCTCCTCCGCGACTGCGCCAGTTCGGCCAGCAGGGCATCGAATTCCGCCACCACCTGCTGCGGATGCAGGCGCTTCATCGCGCGTGCGGCATTGCTGCCCAGCGTCTGGCGCTGCGCGTCATCGGCGGCCAGCTGCACGGCCGCTTCGATGAACTGCTCATCGGTGTCCACCGCCGCGCCATTTTCGCCATTGCGCAGGTACTCGCGGGCAGCGCCATAGTCGAAGGCCACGGTTGCCACGCCACTGGCCATGCTTTCGAGGGTCACGTTGCCGAAGGTCTCGCTGCGGCTGGGGAACAGGAACAGGTCGCCGCTGGCGAAATGCCGGGCAAGCGCGTCACCCCGCTGGATGCCGCAGAAGATGAAGTCGGGGTTTTCATGCGCCAGTTTTTCGCGCGCAGGGCCATCACCCACCCACACGAAGCGGGCCTTGGGACGGATCTGCTGCAGGCGGCGGAATGCCTTCACCGCCAGGCCAAGGTTCTTTTCCGCGGCGATGCGGCCGACGTAGATCGCCACCAGGCCGTTGCCGTCCACACCCCACTCCTCGCGCAGCGCCGGATCACGGCGGCTCGGATCGAACTGCTGGCTGTCGACCGCACGTGCCAGCAGGCGTACGCGTTCGAAACCCTGTTCACCGAGGAACTGCTGCAGTTCGCGGGTGGGCACCAGGGTTGCATCGGCCTGGTTGTGGAAGCGACGCATCCAGCGCATCGCGGCCGCCTGCAGCCAGGCCACACCGTAGTCGGGTAGGTATTCGTCGAAGCGGGTGTGGAAGCCACTGGCCACCGGAATGCCGAGGCGCCGTGCAGTGCGCACGGCCGACCAGCCCAGCGGGCCTTCGGTGGCGACATAGACGGCATCCGGGCGTTGCTGCTGCCAATGGCGGCCGAGCCGGATCGGGGCCGGCAGCCCGAAGCGCAGGCCGGGGTAACGCGGCAGGGCGGCGCCGGGAACCAACAGGGTGCCCGCTGCAGAGTCCAGCGCTTCACTGGCCTGTCGCGGGCGGATCAGGTCGATCTCGTGGCCGGAGTTGCGCAGTCCCTGTTCCAGCCCCTGCACGGTCAGGGCAACGCCGTTCACTTCCGGCGGGTAGGTCTCGGTGACGATGGCATAGCGCATGGCGGGCCTCCGGGTTTCCGGCATGCTCGGTGCTGGCGATGTAGCCGATATGACCGCTTTGCGACCGCCGGATGACGCGCCCCCGGGCCATGCGCCACCACGGCCCCGGAGGGCCGTGATGGGCAATGCTGGCAGGGCGGTGGATCAGAAGCGCTGCTGGTATTTCATGTAGATGAAACGGCCGATGTCGAAGCCGCCGTAGTAGGAGAAGTTGGAGCTCGGCTGGCTGTACATGACCGGTCCCTGGCGACCGAACACGTTGTTGGCGCCGATCGAGACGGTCGCATCCCACGGCAGGCTGTAACGCGCCTGCACGTCGTGGAAGGTGACCGATCCGCGACGGTTGTAATCACGCGTGCCGCTGAACCACGGTGCGCGCTGGTCGGGGTGCGAACACTCGTTCGGATACTCATCAACGCCCAGGCAGCGCTCCTTGACCGCAGAGAAGTAACGCAGGCCCCAGGTCAGACCGAGGTTGCCACGTTCCCAGCCCAGCGATGCGTTGGAGCGCACGCGGAAGCCGATGCCATCGTCGGTGGCGATGCCATTGCTGGGAACCGGCGGCACATCCGCCTCGTTGGTGGTGCGCTCCACCGCGGCAACCACATAGGTGGTTTTCCAGTCTGCGCTCAGCGTGCCCCAAGGCGTTTCGACCTTGTGGCCGACCTCCAGGTCATAGCCTTCGGCCTGGCGGAAGCCACTGTTGCGACTGCCGTACCTGAGCTTGTTGACGATGCCCAGCTCCGGGTCACGGGTGAAGCTGCTGCAGCGCTCGGCAATGCCCAGTTCGTAGCAGTCGCGGAGGATGGCGTTGGGATGGTCGGAGACGATGGTGTTCTCAATGCGGATCTTCCACCAGTCCAGCGCAATGTGCAGCCCTTCAGCGAATGTCGGGCTCCAGACCAGGCCCAGGGTGCGGCTGGTCGAGGTTTCCGGCTTCAGGTCGGGATTGGAGCCGTTGGTGAAGGGCACCGGCGTCTGCCCGCTGCTGCCGGTGATCGGTTCGTTGCCCTGGCCGAGCTGGCGGTAACTTTCCGCGTTGGTGATGTCGGCAGCGCAGCGGGCACGCACCTCCGGGCTGCTGGCGGCCGCGCCGTACACGCTGTCGCAGGGATCGCGGAAGCCGGTGGTGAAGGTTTCCGAGCCGCCGCCGTAGAGGTTGGAGATGGTCGGTGCACGGAAGCCCTGCGCCCAGGTACCACGGACCAGCAGCTGATCGATCGGCTTCCAGCTGAAGCCGAACTTGCTGTTGAGGGTTCCGCCGAAGGTGGAATAGTCCGAGTAGCGCGTCGCTGCATTGAGCGTCAGCTCGCGCGCACCGGCGAGGTCGCGCAGCACCGGCACGCTCAGCTCCAGATAGGCCTCGTCGACGCGGTAGCCACCGCCGGTGGGGCCTGCGGCGAGGTTGGTGGTGGCCCCGGTCTGCGCCAGCGCGTCGGGAATGAAACGACCGTCCTCGCGGCGGCTCTCGGCGCCCACGGCAAAGCCCAGTTCCCCTGCGGGCAGTGTGGCGAGGCTTCCACTGAGACTGGCGAACAGGCTGCGGGTGGTGGTGCGGCCACGAGTGAGTTCTTCGGGGAACAACCAGTCCTGCAGTTCCTTGTTGCCGGTCAGGCCATAGGGATCATCCTGGCCATACGGCACCAGCGGATTCCACGGCTTGCAGCCGGCAATCGGTGCTCCCGGGGTGCCGCATTCAACCTTGCCGGTTTCCGGGTTGAAGAACGAGGGGCCAGTGGCATCGGCCACGCGCTGCTTGTGCAGGTTGCCGGTGGCACGCTGGGTCAGCTCGCTGCGGTTGTACTGGTAGCCGGTTTCCCAGTCGAAATCCCGGCCGCCGAGTTCGAAGCTGCCTTCAAAGGCAGCAACGCCCTGCCAGGTGGTCAGTTCGCTGGTGCTGACCCGCGGAACCTCCCAGGTGCGGCGGTTCCAGTGCACATCGCTGGGGTTGCCATAGCCGTGGTGGCTGCCGAACGGGTTGAACCAGCTGTCGGCGGACATCGGCGTGATGCCGGCTGCGCCGGACTGGAACGGATAGCCGGCGACCTGGCGCGTAGTGGTGCGCCGGTTGTAGGACAGCTGGGTATTGAAGCGGACCTGGTCGTTCAGATCCACGCGCGCGTCGACGAAGATCGAGTCACGCTTGATCGGCGTCTGCAGGTGCATCTGCTCGTTGCTGTTGCTGACATCACCGGTGAACGGCGTGTTGTCACTGAGGTGGAAACTGTCCGGCCCGCCCGGCTGGCTGCCGCGATCGAGCGAATAGCTGCAGCCACGGGCGCTGCTGCAGCCCGGGCCCCTGAAGCCGACGATGCGCCCCCACTGGCCGACCGTGGTCCAGCCATCGTCCGGATGGCGGTCGGTATAGGTGTAGGCGCTGAAGCCGCGGTCCTTCGCCCACACACCCTTTTCTTCGACGTGCTCGGCCGCGACGCTGATCGAGGCGCGGTCATTCGACCAGCCGGCAACCACGTCGTACTGGGTACGGGCGCCATCGCCTTCGCTGTACTGGCCGTGGTAGACGCTGGCGGTGACACCTTCAACGTTGCGGCGGGTGATGATGTTGACCACGCCGGCCATCGCGTCGGCGCCGTAGATGGCCGAGGCGCCGTCCTTGAGCACTTCCATGCGCTCGACGGCGGCTGCGGGAATGCTGGAAATGTCCTGGTACCCGCTGGTGGTCATGCCCAGGCGCTTGCCGTTGACCAGCACCAGGGTGCGCTGTGCACCGAGGCCGCGCATGTTCACATAGCTGCCGCCCGCGGCTTCGCCCGCACTGAGCGGGCTGGCACGGCTCAAGGCCGGGCTGCCGGTTGCGGTCAGGTTCTGCAGGATGTCGGCAACGGAGTTGAAGCCCTGCCGCTCGATGTCGGCGCGGCTGATGGTCAGCACCGGCTGTGCGGTTTCCAGATCGACCTGGCGGATGCGCGAGCCGGTGATCTCGATGCGGTCCAGCGTGGTGGCTTCTGGTGCCTGCTGGGCGAGTGCCGGTGTGGCCAGTGCTGCGGTTGCCGTCATCGTCAGTGCACGACGGATCGCCAACCCCAGTTCGGGAATACGGATGGTCATGGGTCTCTCTCTCGGTCTTCGAAGTCTTCGGAACACAGCCAGGCGGGGCTGCGTCAATCCCACCGCGATGGTGGACGTTCGAACCTAGTGAAGACCGGTGCGGAGACGTATGGGGAAACGACGAAAGCACCATAGACAGTCGTGACGCTTCTGCACAAAGCAGAAGTAAATCAATCGATTGCTCCAAGCAGTGGCAGTGCAGCAAAAGCAGCGCAGAGGACCGTGCCTCTGATTGAACGCCTCAAGGTCAATGTGGAAAGCGACAGTCTGCGCGGGGCAGAAAAAAACCACGGCCCCGAAGGGCCGTGGTCGTCGAGATTCCGCAGTGCGGATGGATCAGAAGCGCTGCTGGTACTTCATGTACATGAAACGACCGATGTCGTAGCCACCGTAGTAGGAGAACGACGAGTTCGGCTTGCTGTACATCACCGGAGCTTCCTTGCCGAACACATTGTTCGCGCCCACCGAAACGGTGGCATCCCACGGCAGGTTGTAGCGGAACTGCACGTCGTGGAAGGTCACCGCACCGCGCTCGTTGTAAGCGGTCGGCGACTTCAGCCACGGAGCCAGGAAGGTCGGATCGGAGCACTCGTCCGCATACCGCGAGGCGTTGAGGCAGCGCTCCTTCACACCGGAGTAGTAGCGTGCCGTCCAGCTGACGCCGAAGTCACCCACGTCCCAGCCCAGCACCAGGTTCGAGCGCACGCGGAACGCAAGGCTGGTGGCGGTGCCGATGGTGTTGGCAACGCCGTTGATCGGCGTGATCGCTTCGCGGACATCATTGGTGGAGCGGTAGACGTTCTTGCTCACATAGGTGCTGGTCCAGCCCGCGCTCAGCTTGCCGTAGCTGGTGTCGACGCGGTAGCTGACATCCAGGTCATAACCTTCGGTCTCGGCGAAGCCGGCGTTGCGGTTGCCGAACTTCAGGCCGGTGACGATGCCGTTGGACGGGTCGCGGGTGAAGCGGCTGCAGCGCGATTCAATGCCCTGCTCATAGCAGTCCCTCAGGATCTGGTTCGGGCTGTCACCGACGATGGTGTTGTCGATGCGGATCTTCCACCAGTCCAGCGCCACGTTGAAGTTGCTGATGAAGGTCGGGCTCCACACCAGGCCCAGCGTCTTGCTGGTCGAGGTTTCCGGAACCAGCAGCGGGTTCGAGCCGGACACGAACGGCGTCGGGGTCGCATCCTGCGCCGTCGTTACCGGCGTGTTGCCCTGCTTCAGCTGGCGGAAGTTGGCGGCATCGGCGATGTCACGCGCGCAGCGCGAGCGGACTTCGGCACTGCCCTTGGCCGAGCCGAACACGGTGTCGCACGGATCGCTGAACTGCGCGAAGGTTTCCGAACCGCCACCGTACAGATCGTTGATGGTCGGTGCGCGGAAGCCTTCCGCCCAGGTACCACGGACCAGCAACTGGTCGATCGGCTTCCACTTGAAGCCGAACTTGCTGTTGAGCGTGTTGCCGAAGGTGTTGTACTTGGAATAGCGGGTGGCGGCATTGAAGCTCAGCTCGCGCGCGCCGGGCAGGTCGGCCAGCACCGGCACGTTGAGCTCCAGATAGGCTTCCTTCACGTTGTAGCTGCCACCGGTCGGGCCCGCGGCCAGGTTGGTGGTGGCGCCGGTCTGGGCCAGGGCATCGGGCGTGTAGCGGCCGTCTTCCTTGCGGCTTTCCACGCCGAAAGCGAAGCCCAGGTCGCCGGCCGGCAGGGTCATGATGCTGCCGGACAGGTTGGCGAACGCGTTCTTGGTGGTGGTGCGGCCGGTGGTGTGCTCCGCCGGGAACAGCCAGGCCATCAGCGCTTCATTGCCGGTCAGTCCGTTGGGATCGGTCTTGCCGTAAGGCACCAGCGGATTCCACGGCATGCAGCCGTCGATCACCGCACCCGGACGGCCGCACACCACTTTGCCGGTGGCCGGATCCAGGAACGACGGACCCACGGCGTCACGCACGCGCTTCTTGTGCAGGTTTCCGGTAGCGGTGGCGGTCAGCTCGTTGCGGTTGTACTGGTAGCCCACGTCCCAATCGAAGTAGCGCTGACCGATCTCGAACGTGCCATCCAGCGACACTACCGCGCGGTAGGTCTTCAGTTCGCTGGTGCTCACGCGCGGGATTTCCCAGGTGCGGCGGTTCCAGGCCACATCGGTTGGCTTGGCATAGCCGTGCTGGTTGCCGAACGGATTGAAGTAGCTGTCCTTGGACATCAGGCCGGTGGCGGTCGGGTCACCCGAGATCGACACCGAGCTGGACTGCAGCGGGTAGCCTGCAATCTGGCGCTCTGCCGAACGCTTGTTGTAGCCGAATTCGGTGCGCAGGTTGACCTGGTCGGTGATCTTGAAGCGACCGTCGAAGTACACCGAATCACGCTTGAGCGGATACATGACGTGCATCTGTTCGTTGGCGTTGCTGACGTCGCCGGTGAACGGAGTCGCGTCGGTCAGGTGGTAGTTGGCCGGGTTGGTCGGGTCGGCGCCGCGGTTGAGCGAGTAGCCGCAACCCTGGCTGGTGTTGGTGCAGCCGGGGCCACCCTTCAGGCCGGTCACCTGGCCCCACTGGCTCAGCGTGGTCCAGTTGGAGGCATCGTCCGGGTGGCGGTCGCTCACGCCGTACTTGCTGAACCAGCGGTCCTTGGCCCAGACGCTCTTTTCTTCGGAATGTTCCAGTGCCAGGGTCAGCGAAACGCGGTCATTGCTCCAGCCGCCGACCACGTCGAAGCGGTCACGGGCGCCGTCGCCTTCGCTGTACTGGCCGTGGTAGACGTTGGCGGTCACGCCGTTGACGTTGGAACGGGTGATGATGTTGATCACGCCCGCCATCGCGTCGGAGCCGTAGATGGCCGACGCGCCGTCCTTCAGCACTTCGATGCGCTCCACCGCCGACACCGGCAGCGAGGACACGTCCTGCAGGCCCGAGGTGCTGATGCCCAGGCGCTTGCCGTTGACCAGCACCAGGGTGCGCTGCGCACCCAGGTTGCGCATGTCGATGTAGGTGCCGCCGGTGTTTTCGCCCGAGCTCAGTGCGTTGGCGCGGCTGATCGCCGGGCTGCCCATGGCGGTGACGTTCTGCAGGATGTCGGCCACCGAGCTGAAGCCCTGGCGCTCGATGTCCACGCGGGTCATTGCCAGCACCGGCTGGGAGGTCTCCACATCGACCTGGCGGATGCGCGAACCGGTGATTTCGATGCGATCCAGATTGGTCGGCGATGCGCTGCCGTTGTCCTGGGCGAAGGCCGGCAGCGCGGCCAGGGCGGTGGTCGTCACCAGGGCGTGGGCAATGGCCTTGCCCAACACGGTACGTGAAGTCATTACGTTCTCTCTCTCTCAAAGACGTAGGGAGATGCCCAAAAAAGCACCCAATTGCCCAGCGGAAATGCGCCGGCGACCCAATACTAGTCTCGGTAGTTAAGAGTTTGTAAATAGACTATGTCGAAATAATTCACCACGTATCGTTGATGTGATGAAAATGTGAAGGAAATCGCGGGGTTGCAGATAACCTGGTCTATAACGACGACGGGTTGATGCTGCGGTGCAGCGCGGATTGCGCGCGGGCCGGGCGTCGTCCCGGTCCGGATCAGGCCACGAACGGCCGGAACTGGATGCCCAACCCTGCAATGCCGTCGGTCTCGCCGATCAGGTCCGCGCGCAGCAGAGGGCGGGCATCGATGAAGGCCTGCGGCACAATCAGCGACAGGCGGTTGTCGTCGGCGGTCAGTTCCAGCGCCGGCAGCGGGGCGTCCTCATGGGCGCGATTGAGCAGCACCGCCAGCCGCAGCAGGGCGGCCAACCGGCGTGCGGTCAGCAGCAGGCGCTCGGGCAGGGCGTCGAAGGCGGTCTTGGTCACGCTGCGACGGTGGCTGCGCACCAGGGCGGCCAGCATCTGCTGTTCCTGCCGCGAGAAGCCGGCGATATCCGAGTGCTCCAGCACATAGCTGCCATGCACGTGGTAGCCGCTGTGGGCAATCATCAGGCCCAGTTCGTGCAGGCGCGCAGCCCAGCCGAGCATGCGCGCGTCGTCGGCATCGAGCCGCCAGCGTTCCTGCACCTGCTCCAGCAGTGACAGGGCGGTGTCCTGGACGCGATCGGCCTGCACGGTATCGATGCCGTAGCGCTGGCTGAGCGCCGCCACCGATTCATCGCGCAGGTCGTTCTCGCCAGCGCGGCCGACGATGTCGTACAGGATGCCTTCGCGCATCGCTGCCTTGCTGACCAGCAGCTTCTGCAGGCCCAGCGCCTGGAAGGCGGCCTCCAGCACCAGGATGCCGCCGGCGATGATCGGACGACGGTCGCTGGACAGGCCCGGCAGCTGGATGTCGTCGATCTTCTTTGCCTTCAGCAGTTCGTCGCGCAGTTGCGGCAGCGCCTCGGCGGTGATCGCGCCCTTGCTCAGCTTCATCGTCGCGCAGATCTCGCTGATCGCCTTGTGCGTGCCCGATGAGCCCAGGGCTTCCTGCCAGCCCAGCGCGCGGTACTTGCTGGCGAAGGGCTGGAACTCGCGGCCGATCTCGGCCAGCGCATCCTTCCAGCGCTTCTTGCTCAGCTTGCCGCCGGGGAAGAAGCGTCGGGTGCTGGCGATGCAGCCGGCCTGAAGGCTTTCGCGCTCCAGGGTCTGCATGCCCATGCCAATGATGAATTCGGTGGAGCCGCCGCCGATGTCGATCACCAGCCGGCGCTGGCCGGGCTTGGGCGGTTGCGCGTGGGCCACGCCCAGGTAGATCAGGCGCGCTTCCTCGCGACCGCTGACCACTTCGATGGCATGCCCCAGTGCGGTTTCGGCTGGAACCAGGAACGACTGCGGCGAGCGCAGCTGGCGCACGGTGTTGGTGGCCAGTGCGCGTACCCGGTGCGGCGGCACGTTGCGGATGCGCTGGCCGAAGCGGGCCAGGCATTCCAGCGCGCGCTGCCGCGCGGCGGAGGAGAGCCCACCTTTGCCGTCCAGGCCATCGGCCATGCGCACGGTCTCGCGCAGGCGGTCGATCACCCGCAGCTGGCCGAGCGTGTAGCGCGCGATGACCATGTGGAAACTATTGGAGCCAAGGTCGATGGCGGCCAGCAGGTCGCCATCCTGCAATGCGGGCGGAGTCGTGGTGGTATGCGGCATGGACGAATGTTAGCCGAAGGGGCGGTGTGCTCGTCACCGCGCGGCCTTCACATTTTGTGGGGGGAGTGCGGCAGGGCTGCGCCCTGCACCCGCAGAGGCAACGTCAACGTCAACGTCAAAAGCGGGGTATCCGTGGGATGGCGGGGTGGGTCCGCTTGCGGGGGACGGCGCAAGTACGTCCATGTAGCCTCGGTCGCGCTTGCTCGTGTGCGCTGTCGTGCGCACACGGCAAGACCGGGGTTGGGCGTCCTGCCCAACCCGCCCGAGGCATGCCTCGGGCCCATGGCGTTCACGCCCCCGCAACCGGACCCACCCCGCCTTCGACAGAATTCCGCTGCTGTTGGTAGGTGCCGACCGTTGGTCGGCACTGATCCAGTCCCGACTAGAATCGGTGCCTACCGCTCCTGGTAGGTGTCGACCTTGGTCGACACACCGGGTTACAGCCCCTGCATCAATGCCATCTGAGCAGAATGCGGGGCTTCGTCGTGGGCCGGGGCACGCTTGTGGTAGATGCCGTCGGCATCCAGTTCCCAGGCGTTGAGGTTGTCGTCCAGATAGTTCTGCAGGACTTCGCGGTAAACCCGCTTGGCCAGTTCCGGATCGAGGATCGGGAAGCAGGTCTCGACACGGCGCAGCAGGTTGCGCTCCAACCAGTCGGCGCTGGCACAGTACATCTCCGGTGCCCCGTCGTTGCCGAACCAGTAGACGCGGCTGTGTTCCAGGAAGCGGCCGACGATCGAGCGCACGCGGATGTTGTCCGACACGCCCGGCACGCCCGGGCGCAGGGTGCAGGCGCCGCGGATGATCAGGTCGATCTGCACGCCGGCCTGCGAGGCGGCGTACAGCGCGCGCACCACCTGTGGTTCGTTCAAGGCATTCATCTTGGCGATGATGCGCGCTGGGCGGCCGGCGGTGGCGATGCGCGTTTCGCGCTCGATGCGACCGAGGATGCCGGTGTGCAGGGTGAAGGGCGACTGCAGCAGGCGCTTGAGCTTCATCTTCGAGGCCAGCCCGGACAGCTGCTGGAACAACAGGTGCACGTCGTTGCCGATGTCCGCGTCGGCGGTGATCAGGCTGATGTCGGTGTACGCGCGGGCGGTACCGCTGTGGTAGTTGCCGGTGCCCAGGTGCACGTAGCGGCGCAGCTTGCGGCCTTCGCGGCGCACGATCAGCAGCATCTTGGCGTGGGTCTTGTAGCCGACCACGCCGTACACCACCTGCACGCCGGCTTCCTGCAGGCGATCGGCCAGGCCCAGGTTGGCTTCTTCGTCGAAGCGTGCGCGCAGCTCGACCACCACGGTCACGTCCTTGCCGTTGCGCGCGGCTTGGATCAGGGCATCGACAATCAGCGAATCCTTGCCGGTGCGGTACAGGGTCTGCTTGATCGCCAGCACGTTGGGGTCGATCGCCGCCTGCCGGATCAGGTCCAGCACCGCCGTGAAGGCATCGAACGGGTGGTGCAGCAGCAGGTCCTGGCGCGCCGCGGTCTCGAAGATGCCGTCGCTGTCGCGCAGCGTG
This sequence comes from Stenotrophomonas sp. GD03654, assembly GCF_029845105.1. NCBI lineage: Bacteria > Pseudomonadati > Pseudomonadota > Gammaproteobacteria > Lysobacterales > Lysobacteraceae > Stenotrophomonas > Stenotrophomonas sp. GD03654. Next base: position 38,358 of record NZ_JAOCLC010000013.1, read on the forward strand.
CGCGGGGTCATCGGCGGGTATTTCAGGTCCGGCTGCGCGATCAGGTCGTACAGCTGGATGATGCGGTTGAGGTTGACCGGGCCGTCGATGCGGTACACCGCGTTCTCGGTCAGGCCGAAGTTCTGCAGCAGGGTGCGCACGATGTCGCGCGGCATGTCCTGCGCGATTTCCAGGCGCACCGCCGGCCGGTAGCCACGGTCGACCAGTTCGTCGCGCAGTGCCAGCGCCAGGTTTTCCACTTCTTCCTCGTCCACCACCAGCTCTGAGTTGCGGGTGACGCGGAACTGGTAGGCACCCTGGACTTCCATGCCCGGGAACAGCTCATCGACAAAGGTCGACAGCACCGAGGACAGGAACACGAAGTTCTGCGGGCCGCCGAGCTTCTCCGGCAGCTGGATGATGCGCGGCAGCGAGCGCGGTGCACGCACGATCGCCAGATGGCCGGCGCGGCCGAAGGCATCGGTGCCCTTCAGCACCACCACGATGTTCAGTGATTTGTTGAGGATCTTCGGGAACGGATGCACCGGGTCCAGGCCCAGCGGCGACAGCACCGGCATGATCTCGTTGCGGAAATAGGCGCGCAGCCAGCGCCTCTGCCGATCGGTCCAGGAATGGCGACCGAGCACGCCGATGCCGGCCTCCATCAGCGCCGGGCGCAGCGTCTCGTTCCAGCAGCGGTACTGCTGGTCCACCAGTTCGGCGGCGCGGTCGTGGATGGCATTGAGGATGGCCTGCGGGCTCATCCCGTCCGGCGCGGGCGGCAGGCCGAATTCCTGCGCATGGCGCACGGCGGCAGCACGGATCTCGAAGAACTCGTCGAGGTTGGTGCAGGAGATGCACATGAAGCGCAGGCGCTCCAGCAGCGGCACCTGCGGGTCCATCGCCTGCGCCAGCACGCGGAAGTTGAAATCCAGCTGCGACAGTTCGCGGTTGATGTAGAGCGCCGGGTCGCGCAACGGATCGTTGTCCGGGCTCACGGGGAGGGGGAGGGATCCGAGGCTGCTCATGGCGTCAATCTTCGATGGAAGTCAGGGGGGCGGACTCGCGCGGGCGCACGTGGTCGGCATCGAAATGGCAGGAGAACACCGAGCCCTTGCCGACCTCGCTTTCAATCTCCAGCCGCGCGTGGTGCAGGCCGAGGATGTGCTTGACGATGGACAGGCCCAGGCCGGTACCGCCGCTTTCGCGGGAACGACTGCTGGAGACACGGTAGAAACGTTCGGTCAGGCGTGGCAGGTGGGTGGCCGGGATGCCGTAGCCGGAATCGCGCACCGCCAGCACCGCGCCATCGCCTTCGCGGCGGAACTCGACCGCGATGCGGCCGCCGGCGGGCGTGTAGCGCACTGCATTGGTGACCAGGTTGGAGAAGGCGCTGTGCAGCTCCTTGGTCGATCCCTGCAGGTCAATGCCGGCCAGGTCGTCGATGCTGATCTGGTGGCGGCCCTGGCTGTGCGCTTCGGCTTCGCGGCGCAGGGTGGCCAGCATCGGCTGCATGGCCACGGTCTCTTCTTCGCTGTGTTCCTGCGATTCGAGGCGTGACAGCGTCAGCAGGTCCTCCACCAGCTGGGCCATGCGCTGGCTCTGCTTGCGCATTTCTTCCAGCATTGGTCCGGTGCCCGGGAAATCCTCCGGGTCCATCATGTCCAGGTAGCCGTGGACCACGGTGAGCGGCGTACGCAGCTCGTGTGAAACGTTGGCCACGAAATCGCGGCGCACCTGTTCCAGGCGCAGCAGCTTGCTGACGTCGCGGGCGATCAGCAGCCAGTAGTCCGACGAATAGGGAATCAGGCGCAGGTTAAGGCGGATCGCCGGATCGACCGGCGAAGGCACATCAAGGATCGGCTCGGCATTGCGGCCACCGGCCAGCCAGTGCGCCAGCGGCATCGGCTGCAGGCGCTCGACCAGGGCTTCGCCAAGGTCGCCCGGATGATGCAGGCCAAGCAGGGCGGTGGCCGCTTCGTTGAACCACTGCACGCGCTGGCTGTTGCGGTCCAGTACCACCACGGCATCGGGCAGCGCGGCGGCAGCAGCGCGGTAGCTGCGCAGCATGTCCAGCAGGCGGCGCTTGCGCACGCGCATTTCCACCTGGTTGCGGTACAGCAGGCGGTCCAACTCGTTCCAGACGCCGGTGCCTTCCTCGGCGGTGTCCCAGCGCTGGCGTGCGGTCAGCCGGCGCAGAACGCTGCGCAGGCGCCAGTAGTGCCAGGCCAGGGTGGCCAGCGCGCCCAGTGCGATGCACAGCCACAGATGCCCCGAGAGCCACCCCACCAGTCCGGCGAACAGCAGTACCGCGGCAACGGTGGCCAGGGTCTTCAACCAGGCAGAGCGGATGTGGCGGGGCATTGCGATCTCGTCGTTGAGGTGCGGCGGTTCACTGGGGTGAACCGAGGGTTATAGCAGAGTTGCCGGCGCCGGCACCCGCGGGTGCGTGGCGCCGGCACGACGAGACTCAGGTGGCGGTGGAGAAGCGGTAGCCGGCGCCGCGCACGGTCTGCACCATGTTTTCGGCGTTGAACGGCTCCAGCGTTTTGCGCAGGCGGCGGATGTGCACGTCGATGGTGCGCTCCTCCACGTACACGCTGCCGCCCCACACATGGTCCAGCAGCTGGGCGCGGGTGTAGACGCGCTCGGGGTGGGTCATGAAGAAGTGCAGCAGGCGGTATTCGGTCGGGCCGATCGGCACCGGCTGGTCGTTGGCGAACACGCGATGCGCGGCGCCGTCGATGCGGATCGGGCCGACCGCCACGCTGCCGTCCTCGTCGTCCTCGCGGGCGCGGCGCATGACCGCACGGATGCGGGCCAGCAGTTCGCGCGCCGAGAACGGCTTGACCACGTAATCGTCTACACCGGCCTCGAGGCCGCCGACGCGGTCGTTTTCCTCGCCACGGGCGGTCAGCATGATGATCGGCACTTCGCGGGTCAGGGTTTCCTTGCGCCAGCGGCGGGCCAGGTCCAGGCCGCTGGTGCCGGGCAGCATCCAGTCCAGCAGGATCAGATCGGGAACCCGGTCGGCGATCGCGGTCTGGGCCTCACGGGCATCGCCGGCGTGGACCGGTTCGTAATCGCCCTTGCGAAGGGCGAAGGCGACCATTTCACGGATCGCGGGCTCGTCATCGACGATCAGGATGCGTTTCTGCACGAGGACACCGTAGGGCTCGGTTACTGGAGTGGTGCCAGTAGACTACGGTTTGATGACATGTTTGTGACTACCGGGCCGGAACCGGCATGGATTGCCATCGACCGGTCATGCAGCGCTCAGCGGCGGTCCAGATCCGGGTCCTGCACGCCCTGGCGGCGCAGTTCCAGCACGGTGGGCGTGATCGCTTCGATGCGTGCGTCCACCCGGGCCCGGCCGACATAGTCCAGTGCCGGGTTGCGCTTGAGCGCCTGCAGCTGCATCAGCGATTGTTCCGGGCGGCCGCTGAGGAAGGCCGCCTCGGCATAGGCTTCGCTGGCGCGCACGCTGTCACCGGCCAGTTCGCTGGCGCGGGCGTACCGCTGCTGGAAGACCGGATCGTTACCACTTTGCGACAACAGCGGCCGCAGCATCGCCTGCGCACGCTGGCCGGCCTCGCGGGTGCCCTGTTCGTTCAGGATCTCGGCATAGGTCAGTGCCACCGGACGGCTGTTGGGGTGCTCGCGCAGCAACTGTTCGAAACGGCTGTTGGCCTGCGCGCCCAGTCCGGCACGCGATTCGGCCTCGCCCAGCCCCAGTGCCAGCCACAGGTTGTCCGGTCGGGTCTGCAGCAGGCTGGCCAGGGTCTGCCGGGCCTGCGTGGCGCCGCTGCGGCCGCCGCGCATGATCGCCAGGGCCTGGCCGTAGCGCTGGGCTTCGTTCAGGCCATCCTTCTGCCGCTTGGCCAGATCGGCATACTCGCGTTCCAGTTCAGGGGTGGAATCAGCGCTGAGCACACGCAGGCGCTCGCGCGCCCAGTCGAAGTCACCGCTGGCGCCGCGGGCGAGCTGGCCCATCGGAATGCGCAGCACGCTGCTGGGCAGCAGCGGGTTGTTTCCGCGCAGCATCGGCTCGGCCAGGCTCGGGTCGGCCGGATCGACCCGCTCCCTGCGCTCGCCACTGGGGGTGCTGGTGGTCAGCAGCACCGTGTCCTTCTTCATCTGCTCGGCGCGGGCCTTGGCCTCGCTGATGCGGGTGATGTTGACCGGATGGGTCCGCAGGAACTCGGGCACGCTGTAGCCGCCCTCGTTGCCGCGCATCGCCGAGGCCATCCGCTCGAAGAAGCCGGCCATGGCATCCACGTCGTAGCCGCTGCGCGACAGGGTGCGGATGCCGAGGCGGTCGGCCTCGGACTCGTTGGAGCGGGTGTAGTTGATCTGCCGCTGCTGCATCAGGCCCATGCCGGAGCTGATCGCGGCCATCGTCGCGTTGCCGGAGGAGGTGCTGTTGCTGGCCTGCGCGGCCACCACCGCCGCCAGCATGCCGAGCAGGATCGGGATCTGGTCGCGTTGGGCACGCTCGACCCCGCGCAGCACGTGCTGCTGGGTGACGTGGGCGATTTCGTGGGACAGCACCGCAGCCACCTCGTCCTCGCGCTCGGCGGTCAGCACCAGGCCGGCATTGACCCCGATGTAGCCGCCCAGCGTGGCGAAGGCGTTGATCTGGCGGTCCTTCATCACGAAGAAGGTGTAGGGCTGGCGCGGCTGGTCGCTGTTGGAGCCGAGGCGGGTGCCCATGGTCTGCAGCCAGTCGTTGACCAGCGGATCGTCCAGCAGGTAGCCATAGTTGCGCAGCTCGCGCAGCATCATCGCGCCGTATTCGGCTTGCCGGGCCGGAGTCAGCAGCTCGCCGGCCGACGAGCCGATGTCGGGCAGCTTCTCCTGGGCCTGGGCCAGCGGCATGGCCAGGGCCAGGGTGACGGCGGTAGTCAGCAGCAGGGCTCGCAAGCAGGAGGTCCTCGGGCGGGGCGCGCCAAGCGTGGCAGGTCAGGGGGCAACCATTCGTTAATCCACAGTGTTGCGGCCGTGGCGTGGAATTTCCAGCGCACCGGTACCATATGTAGACCGTCGATCCATCGTGGAGTTTCCCGTGACAGCCCAGACCGCCGGCGGTGCCCCCGCCATCACCCTCTATTCCACCGCCGTCTGCCCGTACTGCGTGGCCGCCAAGAACTTCCTGAAGAGCAAGGGCCAGCAGTGGACCGAGGTCCGCATCGACCTGGACCCGGCCGAGCGCGAGAAGATGATCGCGCTGACCCGCCGCACCAGCGTGCCACAGATCTTCGTCGGCGACGTCCATGTGGGCGGCTACGACGACATGATGGCCCTGCACCGTGAAGGCAAGCTCGAGCCGCTGCTGGCCGGGCAGGGCCAGGCATGAGCGCGGTCGACGACGGCAGCAGGGATCGCATTGCCGAGTTCACCGATTTCCGCAAGCGCATGAACGAGCGCATCCTGGGCGAGCCGAACCAGGTGGTGCGCCGCTTCTTCGCGCTGGATACGCAGACCTACCAGGCCGGCGCGCTGGACGTGAAGACCAAGGAGCTGCTGGGGCTGGTGGCCTCGATGGTGCTGCGCTGCGACGACTGCATCAGCTACCACGTGGCCCAGTGCAAGGACGCCGGCGTGACCCGCGAGGAGTTCTTCGAGACCTTCTCGGTCGGCCTGGTGGTCGGCGGCTCGATTGTGATCCCGCACCTGCGCCGCGCGGTCGACTTCCTCGACCAGCTTGAAGGTGGCGCCGCCGCCCCGGCAGCGCACGAGCACTGAGGGTAGTGCCGGCCGCTGGCCGGCAACCCGGCCATGCCGGGTTCAGGCGATGCCGGCCAGCGGCCGGCACTACCGGACCTGCAAGGGGGCCTTCTTCGCAATCCAACAGTCCAGGAGCCCCCTTGTTGTTCAAGGGGGCGCGCCGACAGGCGCAGGGTTAAGGCGGTATGCGCGGGCAAAACCACAGAGCGGTTTGCTCAAGGGGGCGCGCCGACAGGCGCGGGGATAAGGTGGGATGCGCGGGCAATTCTGCCTGAGCCGGGAAGCGGGCCCTTGCTTGCCTTCCTGGCATTACCCGACCTGCGGGGGCCTTCCCCGTGATCCAACAGCCCAGGAGCCCCTTCTTGTTGAAGGGGCGCGCCGACAGGCGGGGGTAGAGGAGAAATGCGCGGGCAATTATGTCTTGGCCGGGGCCGGGACCATCGTCTACTTGGGCAGCCGCCCCCGGCTAAGGCATAATTGCCGGTGAAACTTCCTTTGCGCCGGCGTTTCCGGGCACGTCCGGACGGCGTTTTTCCCCCTGTTCGGAACATCGATCAATGACGCAGAAAATTACGGTCATCCGCGGCGACGGCATTGGCCCGGAAATCATGGACGCCACCCTGTTCGTGCTCGACCAGCTCAAGACTGGCCTGGAGTACGAAGACGCCGACGCCGGCCTGGTGGCCCTGGAAAAGCACGGCGACCTGATGCCGGCGGTGACCCTGGAATCGATCGCGCGCAACAAGGTTGCGCTGAAGAGCCCGCTGACCACTCCGGTTGGTGGTGGCTTCACCTCGATCAACGTCAGCCTGCGCCGCCACTTCGACCTGTACGCCAACGTGCGTCCGGCCCACACCTTCCCGAACACCAAGTCGCGTTTCGACAACGTCGACCTGATCACCGTTCGTGAGAACACCGAAGGTGCGTACCTGGCCGAGGGCCAGGAAGTGTCGGCCGACGGCGAGACCGCCTTCTCCGGCACCCGCATCTCCCGCAAGGGCTCCGAGCGCATCGTGCGCTACGCCTTCGAGCTGGCCAAGAGCACCGGCCGCAAGAAGGTCACTGCCGTGCACAAGGCCAACATCATCAAGTCGACCTCGGGCCTGTTCCTGAACGTCGCCCGTGAAGTGGCCGCGCAGTACCCGGACATCGAATTCCAGGAAATGATCGTCGACAACTGCTGCATGCAGCTGGTGATGCGTCCGGAACAGTTCGACGTGATCGTCACCACCAACCTCTTCGGCGACATCATCTCCGACCTGTGCGCCGGCCTCGTTGGCGGCCTGGGCCTGGCCCCGGGTGCCAACATCGGCAAGGACGCGGCGATCTTCGAAGCCGTGCACGGCACCGCGCCGGACATCGCCGGCCAGGGCAAGGCCAATCCGTGCGCGCTGCTGCTGGCCGCCGCGCAGATGCTGGACCATGTCGGCCAGCCGGAAAACGCCGAGCGCCTGCGCAAGGCCATCGTGGCGACCATGGAGGCCAAGGATTCGCTGACCGGCGACCTGGGCGGTACCGGCACCACCATGAGCTTTGCCCAGGCCATCGCCAGCCGCCTGTAAGCGGCCGGCGTTCCGGCTGGAGATCGTCTCAGGCGATGTCCGTCCGGGCCTGCAAGCGTTGAAGACGGGCCGTCCATGTACGGCCCGTCTGCGTTTTGAGCTGCGCGTTTTTCACCGAGAGGGTTTTATGGATGCCTGAGACGGCTGTGTGGATCCTGGTGGCTGCTGCCGTTTACGTTCTGGGCGTAGCCATCTACTTCGTCTTCTACTGGCCATGGTCCCGTTCGCAGCGCGCGCTGCGCCGCCTGCGCAGGGAGGGGGTACCCGTTCGCAGCATGCGGCGGTCCGAGGAGCGCGTACTGCAGTTGATCGAGTTTCCGGCAGGGGCGCCGGTTCTCCTGCTGGAAGGGGCCTGCGCGGAATTCGTTATCAGGAGCGTCAATGCGCCTGCCCGCCATGTCCAGACCTTGGCTGGCGTTCCGGTGAAGTATCCGGCCGGCCTGCAGCATGCCGTGCGCGCCGGTAGCAATACCGCCGAAGTCGTGCTCGGGCGCGAGTACGCGATGATCGTACGGCTCAATGGAGCAAAGCTGACCCAGTAGCGTCGAGCCATGCTCGACTGCGCTTTCACAGCCCCGGACGAAAAGCAAAAGCAGTCGAGCATGGCTCGATTCTACAAGAGCGGTCTGTGCAGGATTCGCACAGATCATGTGCTGCTACATGGCTGGTTCGTGCGCCAACTGCTCCGCATCCTGTGGCCACTTTCCACTGCACAGGCGTCGCTCCATGAATCTCACCACCTTCGGCCTGGCCGGCCTGATCGGCATGGCCACCACTGCGTCGGTCGCTGCTGTCGAGCCGGCCCATCCCACCATCCGCCACCTGGCGGGCGCGCCGGTCGCGGCCTCGCTGGATGCGGCGAAGACCGCCGTGCTGGTGATCGACTTCCAGAACGAGTACTTCGATGCCAAGGCCGCACCGGGCTTTGCCGGTGGCCGCATGGTCATTCCCGATGGCGTGGCCGCACTGCGCCAAGCCAAGCGGGTGGTCGAGTTCGCCGATGCCCACGGCATCCGCGTGATCCATGTGCAGCACGTGTTGCCGGCCGGCGCACCGTTGTTCGCGCAGGGCAGCGTCAATGCCGCCTTCCATCGCGACCTGCAGCCGCGCAAGGGTGAGACCGTGGTGCAGAAGGACAACGTCAGCGTGTTCGCTGGCAACTCGGCCGCGGTGCTCGACACCGTGCTGAAGGATGCGGGTATCGACACGCTGATCGTCACCGGCCTGCAGACCCATGCCTGTGTGGCCGGTGCTGCGCGCGACGCGGCGGCGACTCCGCGCGGCTACCGGGTGATCGTATCGTCCGATGCCAGCGCCAGCCGCGACCTGGACCTCGCCGGTGGCCAGCGCATCGATCATCGCGCGCTGCATGACGCCTCGCTGGCGCAGATCGAAGACGCCTTCGGTGATGTCATGAGCACCGACGCGATCCTGGCGCTGCCGGTGCGCAAGGCCAGCGACGGCGCTTGATAAGCTGATGGGGCCCGCATGCCGTGGGCCCCGCCACGTGGAGCCACTTGCCGATGGATCACTTCGCCGCCCTGCGTGCGCTGCGCGCCATCGTCGACGCAGGCAGCTTCACTGCGGCTGCCGAGCGCCTGGGTACCACCCACTCGGCGATGTCACGGCAGCTGCGGCAGCTGGAAGAGCATCTGCAGGTGCGGCTGCTCGATCGCAACAGCCGCCGGCTGTCACTGACCGAAGCCGGTCGCGATTACTACCGCGAGGCGGCAGCGCTGCTGGATCGCCTGCAGGAAGCAGATGATCGCGTGCGTGCCGGGCAGGCGCAGCCCAGTGGCCTCGTACGTATCAGCGTGCCGCAGGTCGTGGCCAGCCAGGAGCTGCCGCATTGGCTGCCGTCGTTCCTTCAGCGCTACCCGCAGGTCGCGCTTGACCTGTCGGCCGATGATCAACTGGTCGATGTCGTCGGTGGTGGCTTCGACCTGGCGCTGCGTATCGCGGCCTCGTTGCCGGACAGCCAGCTGGTTGCGCGCGAACTGGCCAGCTGTCCGCGCATCCTGGTCGCGGCGCCGGCCTACCTGGCGCGTCATGGCCTGCCGCGTCAGGCATCGGATCTCGCGCAGCACACGCTGCTGGGCTTCAGTCCCACGCCGTCAATGCCGCACTGGCAGCTGCAAGGGCCGCACGGTGCCACCGCAAGCATCGAGGCGGGGCAGCGCCTGCGCGTGGACGCCACGCCGGCGCTGTACGCCGCCGCGCTGGCCGGGATGGGCATCAGCCTGTTCACTGCGCTGACCGTGCAGGAGGACCTGCGCGCCGGCCGCCTGATACGTGTGCTGCCCGCCTGGCACGCAGGACAGCGGCGTTACTTCGCGCTTTATCCGCATGCGCGGGCGCTGGCGCCGAAGGTGCGTGCGCTGGTCGAGCACCTCGCGGCGCACTACGCTGCGCAGGTGGGCGCGGCAGGGTAGTCGCGCGACAGCAACCGAGGTGGTGATGGAGTCGGTGTATCTGCTGGTCGCGCTGGGCGCGATCGTCGCCGGATTCGTGCAGGGCCTGTCCGGCTTCGCCTTTGGCATGGTGGCGATGTCGTTCTGGGCGTGGGGACTGGAGCCACGGCTGGCGGCGACGTTGTCGGTGTTTGGTGCGCTGGTCGGGCAGCTGGTCGCGGTGTTCACCGTGCGTCGCGGATTCAACCTGCGCCTGCTGCTGCCCTTCGTGCTGGGCGGGCTGGCCGGCATTCCGCTGGGCGTGTTGGTGTTGCCGCAGCTGGACATGGACTGGTTCAAGGCGCTGCTGGGCGGCTTCCTGGCGCTGTGGTGCCCGGTGATGCTGATGGCGCGTTCGTTGCCGCCGATCACCATCGGAGGGCGCGTGGGTGACGCCATTGCCGGTATGGCCGGTGGTGTGCTCAGTGGCATCGGTGGCTTCGCCGGGCCGGTGCCGACGTTGTGGAGCACGCTGCGCGGCTTCGGCAAGGACGAACAGCGCGCGGTCATCCAGAACTTCAACCTGGCGATGCTGGCGGTGACCATGGCCACCTATGTCGGCAGCGGCCTGGTGAGCCGGCAGATGTTGCCGTACTTCGCCATCGTGGCACCGGCCATGCTGGTGCCGACCCTGCTGGGTGCGCGGGTCTACATCGGCATCAGCGAGGCACGCTTCCGGCAGGTCGTGCTGGGCCTGCTGACCGTGTCAGGCATCGCGTTGCTGGCTTCGTCGCTGCCGGTGCTGCTGGCGCGCTGAGGGAGGAACGAAAAAGGGCGCCACGAGAGGCGCCCTTTGTCGTCTATGGCATGTTGCGACTCAGCGCTGCTGGATCTTTGACAGCAGGCGCAGGAACTCCACGTACAGCCAGACCAGGGTCACCATCAGGCCGAATGCGCCATACCACTCCATGTACTTCGGTGCTCGCTGGGCGACACCGGTCTCGATGAAGTCGAAGTCCAGCACCAGATTCAGCGCGGCCACGACCACCACGAACAGGCTGAAGGCGATGCCCAGCCAGCCGGAGTCATGGATCACCGGCACGTTGATGTTGAAGAAGCCCAGCACGAACGACGCCAGGTAGAGCAGGGCGATGCCGCCGGTGGCCGCGATCACGCCCAGCTTGAAGTTCTCGGTGGCCTTGATCAGGCCACTGCGGTACGCGAACAGCAGCGCGAACAGGGTGCCGAAGGTCAGCAGGACGGCCTGGAACACGATGCCCGGGAACTTGGCGTTGAACACGGCCGAGATGGCGCCGAGGAACAGGCCTTCCACCAGCGCGTACATCGGCGCGGTGACCGGCGACCATTCCTTCTTGAAGACGGTGATCAGCGCCAGCACCAGGCCGCCGATGGCGCCGCCCATGGCATACAGCTTGGCCCCGGCCATGACCTGGCCGTAGTCGTCGATGGTCTGGTTCCAGGCGAACGCGGCCGTCAGCACGGTCAACAGCAGCAGGAAGCCGGTCTTGTTGACGGTGCCGTTGAGGGTCATTGCCTGGTCGGGGCTGGTCACCACCGAGCCGCTGGCGAGGTCGAGGAAGGTCGACTCGGAAAGAGCCGGGTTGCCGCTGCGCATGCGTGTTCTCCGTGCGAATAAGGGGCTGGACGGCCATCCGGCCGATGACCGGGAGCATAGCCGATGGTTGCGCGTGGTGCCGTGTCAGGCGTTGGGTGCGAGTCGCCCGCGTTGACAGTTCATGATGCGCTTGGCCACAATGACCAGCTCCCCGGGCCTGGCCCGAGGGGATTGCAAGACCGGGGTATAGCGCAGTCTGGTAGCGCGCCTGCTTTGGGAGCAGGATGTCGGGGGTTCGAATCCCTCTACCCCGACCAATCCCACATCACGTCGGATTGGACGCCGTTCCGGTTCGGGCGCCCGTAGCTCAACTGGATAGAGCACCGGCCTTCTAAGCCGGCGGTTACAGGTTCGATTCCTGTCGGGCGCGCCATCGGCGAGCACCGGGATCGCATCGGCGGATGTGAAGAAGTGCTTGCAAAAGGGTAAAGACTCCACCAGAATATCGGACTCGCTTCGGCGGACCGGAACTTCGGTGACAGTCCCCCCGGGCAAAGGTTTGAAGTTCCAGTGCCGGTGGTCTTGGCGGTGGAGCGAAAGTTTCAGTGGTGGCTGTAGCTCAGTTGGTTAGAGTACCGGATTGTGATTCCGGTGGTCGGGGGTTCGAATCCCCTCAGCCACCCCACTGATTCAACCGCATCGGCGCAGCCGAAACGGTATTGCAATAAACAGAAAGCACGCTACAATGTGCGTCTGAGTTTTACGGGCCGTTAGCTCAGTTGGTAGAGCAGTTGACTCTTAATCAATAGGTCCAAGGTTCGAATCCTTGACGGCCCACCAAGACAGAAGCCAGCTGGTACGCCAGGTGGCTTTTTTCTTATAAGTGTGACCCTTTGGTTTCATTGGATCACCGACTGCAGAAATCCCGCCTGGCGTGGGTCTGCAGTGGCAGCGGGATCGCGGTACTGGTTTCAACGACGTTGAAAAAAGTGCTTGCACCCTCCGAGCGGATCGGGTCATAATTCGCGCCCCGATTTCGGGCTGTTAGCTCAGTTGGTAGAGCAGTTGACTCTTAATCAATAGGTCCAAGGTTCGAATCCTTGACAGCCCACCAGACGAAAGCCACTTGGTCAGCCAGGTGGCTTTTTTCTTGCCTGATCTCTGGGTGGCGTCTGCAGATACCAGCGGTGTTGGCTGGAGTGGAGCCCCCTTGAGTCAAGGGGGCGCGGCGAAGCCGCGGGGATGTGGGGGCCGGTGAAGTGGGGCCCTCGCTTTGCCATGCAAAGCGTGGGGCTGCGGCGCGAATGCGCAGCAGCTTCCCCTTGGTTCGCCAAGTGGCTTTTTTCTTGCTTGTTTGCCGGGTTGCGCTTCAACCACGCATGGCGTGGATCTACTGAAGCGGCGCATTGCGCGGATCTACTGAAGCGATGCTGAAATCAGGGGCATACGCGTCATCAGTGTTTTCAATGCTGTGCGCTGCTTCTCACCGTGTCGCGTCCTGTATCGCACCCAATGGACCTTCCGCGCCGATGGCGCATGCACGAAGGAAGAAGTTGATGGCCGATATCAATCGACTGTGCCGGACGGTGTGGGTTCTTTCCGCGTTGGTGGCGCTGACGGCCTGCGCGCCTGGCAGTGATCCGGCGAAGACTGTCGAGCGCGATGCGGGCGTCGATGCCGTTCCGGCGCGCCCGATCGCCGGAGTCGCGCAGCCGGCGTCGCCGGTGGAGGGTGGGGCCGCTCCCGAGGCTGTGGAGCTGCGTAGCACCGACGATGGTGGCGTGGACATCCGCAAGGCGGATGTGGCGGCCGGGCAGGGCGCTGACGCACCTGCACCCCCTGCCGAAGCGAAACACTGAGTCGTTGCCGTCCCGAACGGTCGCACGACCTTCGGGATGGCCTTTGGCGCGGACGATGTGCCCGCTGTCATGTTCAGTTTTGTGCAGGCCTTCCGATTCCAGCCGGCGCCTGCGACAATGAACGCCTGAGCCGGCCACGCGAAAGTGGCGGAATTGGTAGACGCCCTGGATTTAGGTTCCAGTGCCGCAAGGCGTGGGGGTTCGAGTCCCCCCTTTCGCACCAGTGCCGGCCTGTCCCCGCCCTGATCGGGCCATCTGCGCCCCCTTGACCGGCACGCGCTGGCAGTGCAGGCCGAATTGGGCGAAACTAAAGGGCTGCGGCAAGCAGGCGCGTCCCAGACGTCGTGTCCTTACAACCGTTTCATCCCAATCATCGAGCCGGGGGCGTGGGCCGCCGGTGGCAGGAGTCAACATGCAAGCTTCGATCGAATCCACCGGCAACCTGGAACGCCGCCTGAGCTTCTCGCTGCCGGAAGAGCGTCTGCAGAGCCACATCGTCGGCCGCCTGGGCGAAATCGCCCGCACCACCCGCATCAAGGGTTTCCGTCCGGGCAAGGTGCCGGCCAAGGTGATCGAGCAGCGCTTCGGCGCGCAGGTCCGTGGTGAGGCGCTGGACGGCCTGCTGCGCGAAACCTTCGATGCCGCCGTGCGCGAGCACGACCTGCGCATCGTGGGCAGCCCGCGCATCGACAAGGGCGACGAGGGTGAGTTCTCCTTCGTGGCCACCGTGGAAGTGGTGCCGGACTTCGGCGATATCGACGTCAGCAAGCTGACCGTCGTGCGCCACAGCGCCGAAATCACCGACGCCGACATCGACCAGATGATCGAGAACCTGCAGAACCAGCGTCGTACCTGGGCCCCGGTCAGCCGCGGCGCACAGGACGGTGATCTGGTCGCGGTGGAAACCTGGTCGCAGGCCGGCGAAGAGCGCCTGCCGGCCGAGGGCACCGAGAAGGGTTCGATCGTGCTGGGCCAGGGCATGATGTTCGAAACCATCGAAAAGGGCCTGGTCGGCCTGGCCAAGGGCGAAGAGAAGACCCTGGACGTCGAGTTCCCGGCTGACTGGCGCGTGCCGGTGCTGGCCGGCAAGACCGTGCAGGTCACCGTCAAGGTTGCCGAAGTGTCCGAGCCGGTCGTGCCGGCAGTCGACGAAGCCTTCATCAAGAGCTTCGGCGTGAAGGGTGGCGATGTGGAGCAGTTCCGCAGCGACATCCGCGCCAACCTGGAGCGCGAGCTGAAGGGCGCCCTGATGAACCGCCTGCGCCGCGAAGTGGGCGAGCAGCTGATCGCTGCTTACTCCTCGGTGGAAATGCCGCCGCGCCTGGTCGAGAACGAAGCCCGCGCCATGCTGGCCCAGCAGGTCGAGCAGATCCGCCGCAACGGCCAGAATGTTGGTGAGATCCCGGCCGATGCCCACGAAGGCTTCAAGGACGCCGCCGCCAAGCGCGTGCTGGTCGGCCTGCTGGTCGGTGAAGTGGCCCGCATCAACGACCTGCGCCTGGAAGCCAAGCGCCTGAACGAAACGATGCGCCTGATCGCTTCCACCTACGAAGAGCCGGAACAGGTCATTGAGATGTACCGCAACGACCCCCAGCTGATGTCTGGCCTGCAGAACCGTGTGATGGAAGAGCAGGTGATCGACTGGATCGCCGAGCGTGCCCAGCACACCGAAGAGAAGCTGTCGTTCCAGGACGCGATCCGCCAGTAAGCCCGGGCGGATCACCGGATGCCCCGCGCCTTTGCCGGCGCGGGGTTGTAGCCCCCCAAGATAGGTACCTCACGTAATGGACAACCGAACCAAAGCCCTGAACCTGGTTCCGATGGTGGTCGAGCAGACCAGCCGCGGCGAGCGTGCCTACGACATCTATTCGCGCCTGTTGAAGGAGCGCCTGATCTTCCTCGTGGGCCCGATCGACGATCACATGGCCAACGTGGTGGTGGCGCAGTTGCTGTTCCTGGAATCGGAAAACCCGGAAAAGGACATCAACATCTACATCAACTCGCCAGGTGGCGTGGTCACCGCCGGCATGGCGATCTACGACACCATGCAGTACATCAAGCCGAATGTGAGCACCACCTGCATCGGCCAGGCCGCCTCGATGGGCGCCCTGCTGCTGGCCGCGGGCGAAGCCGGCAAGCGCTATGCGCTGCCGAACTCGCGCGTGATGATCCACCAGCCGTTGGGCGGCTACCAGGGCCAGGCCACCGATATCGACATCCACGCACGTGAGATCCTGACCCTGCGTTCGCGCCTGAACGAGGTGCTGGCCAAGCACACCGGCCAGTCGCTGGAGACCATCGCGCGCGATACCGAGCGCGACAACTTCAAGAGCGCCTTCGAGGCGCAGGCCTACGGTCTGGTCGACCAGGTCCTGGAGCGTCGCCCGGATGAGTCGATCCAGGCCGGTTGATCGGCCTTCACGGGGCCATGGAGGCCCCGTTCCTGCAGGGTCGGGCGGGACTGGTGTCCCCTCGGCCCTGTGCTATTCTCGAATCGAACCCCCGTTCAGCGGGTGGGGTAACTGGGTAAGCGAAGCATGAGCGAAGACCGCCAAGGTCGTTCCACGGACACCGGCAAGATCCTCTACTGCTCTTTCTGCGGCAAGAGCCAGCATGAAGTGCGCAAGCTGATTGCGGGTCCGAGCGTGTTCATCTGTGATGAATGCGTGGAGCTGTGCAACGACATCATCCGTGAGGAACTTGAGGAAAAGGCGCAGTCGGCGCGCAGTTCGCTGCCGAAGCCGCGCGAGATCCTCGAAGTCCTCGACCAGTACGTGATCGGCCAGAACCGCGCCAAGCGCACCCTGGCCGTGGCCGTGTACAACCACTACAAGCGCATCGAGAGCCGGCAGAAGAACGACGACGTCGAACTGGCGAAGTCGAACATCCTGCTGGTCGGCCCGACCGGTTCGGGCAAGACGCTGCTGGCCGAGACCCTGGCCCGCCTGCTCAACGTGCCGTTCACCATGGCCGACGCCACCACGCTGACCGAAGCCGGTTACGTGGGCGAGGACGTGGAGAACATCATCCAGAAGCTGCTGCAGAAGTGCGACTACGACGTCGAGAAGGCGCAGCAGGGCATCGTCTACATCGATGAAATCGACAAGATCTCGCGCAAGAGCGAGAACCCGTCGATCACCCGCGATGTGTCCGGCGAAGGCGTGCAGCAGGCCCTGCTGAAGCTGATCGAAGGCACCGTGGCCAGCGTTCCGCCGCAGGGCGGCCGCAAGCACCCGCAGCAGGAATTCCTGCAGGTGGACACCAAGAACATCCTGTTCATCTGCGGCGGCGCGTTCGCCGGGCTGGACAAGGTGATCCAGGCCCGTTCCACCGACGTCGGCAGCATCGGCTTCGGCGCCAAGGTGAAGAGCAGCGAGCGCAAGCAGGAAGTGGGCAAGGTGCTGGCTGAAGTCGAGCCGGAAGACCTGATCAAGTTCGGCCTGATCCCCGAGTTCGTCGGCCGCCTGCCGGTGGTGGCGACCCTGGAGGAGCTGGACGAGCCGGCCCTGATCAGGATCCTGACCGAGCCGAAGAACGCCATCACCAAGCAGTTCAAGAAGCTGTTCGAGATGGAGAACGTCGAGCTGGAGTTCCGCCCGGACGCGTTGTCGGCCATTGCCCGCAAGGCGCTCAAGCGCAAGACCGGTGCCCGCGGCCTGCGCACCATCGTCGAATCGGTCCTGCTGGACACCATGTACGACCTGCCGTCGCAGGAAAACGTCAGCAAGGTGGTGGTGGACGAGTCGGTGATCGAGCACAAGTCCGAGCCGTACCTGATCTATCAGACCCCGGCGGCTCCTGAACAGAAGGCCGCAGGCGCCGAGTGATCCTTCCAGGTTGTTGATTGGAAAGGATTTTCAAGGAATGCCTTGCATCTGAAAGCCGATGGCCCCATAACGGGGCCATCGGCTTTTTTTGTCTCCGGAAGATGCCCTCCCGGAGGCGGTTTTCCCCTTCCCTGGAGCCCCCATGGCCCGTTCCCCAAGTGAAACCCTCGACCTGCCGGTCCTGCCGCTGCGCGACGTAGTGGTGTTCCCGCACATGGTCATCCCGCTGTTCGTCGGCCGTGACAAGTCCATGCACGCGCTCGAACAGGCAATGGAATCGGACAAGCGCATCCTGCTGCTGGCGCAGAAGTCGGCCGAGACCGATGACCCGCATGCGGCCGACCTCTACCAGGTCGGTACACTGGCGCAGGTGCTGCAGCTGCTGAAGCTGCCCGACGGCACCATCAAGGTGCTGGTCGAAGGCCTGTCGCGCGTACAGGTCACCCACGTCGACGAGCGTAACGGCTCGCTGCACGGCCAGGCCGTGGAGATCGACGCCACCGACGAGCGCGAAGCACGTGAGGTCGAGGCGATCGCCCGCTCGCTGATGTCGCTGTTCGAGCAGTACGTGAAGACCAACCGCAAGCTGCCGCCGGAGCTGCTGCAGACGCTGTCGGGCATCGATGAGCCGGCGCGCCTGGCCGACACCATCGCCGCGCACATCAGCGTGCGCCTGGCTGACAAGCAGCGCCTGCTGGAAACGCTGGCCGTGGGCGACCGCCTGGAGATGCTGGTCGGCCTGGTCGATGGCGAGATCGACGTGCAGCAGATGGAGAAGCGCATCCGCGGCCGCGTGAAGTCGCAGATGGAGAAGAGCCAGCGCGAGTACTACCTCAACGAACAGATGAAGGCCATCCAGAAGGAACTGGGTGACCTGGACGACGCGCCGGGCGAGCTGGAAGAGCTGGCCCGCAAGATCGCCGAAGCCGGCATGCCGAAGGCCGTTGAAGCCAAGGCGCGCAACGAACTGAACAAGCTCAAGCAGATGTCGCCGATGTCGGCCGAAGCGGCGGTCGTGCGCAACTACCTGGAGTGGTTGCTGGGCGTGCCGTGGAAGAAGCGCAGCAAGGTGCGCAAGGACCTGAAGGTCGCGCAGGACACCCTCGATGCCGATCACTACGGCCTGGAGAAGGTCAAGGAACGCATCCTTGAATATCTGGCGGTGCAGTCGCGCGTGAAGCAGATGAAGGGCCCGATCCTGTGCCTGGTCGGACCGCCGGGCGTGGGCAAGACCTCGCTGGGCCAGTCCATCGCCAAGGCCACCAACCGCAAGTTCGTGCGCATGTCGCTGGGCGGCGTGCGCGACGAGGCCGAGATCCGTGGCCACCGCCGCACCTATGTCGGTTCGATGCCGGGCCGCATCGTGCAGAACCTCAACAAGGTCGGCAGCAAGAACCCGCTGTTCGTGCTGGACGAGATCGACAAGATGTCGATGGACTTCCGTGGCGATCCGTCTTCGGCGCTGCTGGAAGTGCTCGATCCGGAGCAGAACAACGCGTTCAACGACCACTACCTGGAAGTGGACCTGGACCTGTCCGAAGTGATGTTCGTGGCCACCTCGAACTCGCTCAACATTCCGGGCCCGCTGCTGGACCGCATGGAAGTGATCCGCATCCCCGGCTACACCGAGGATGAGAAGCTCAACATCGCCACCCGTTACCTGGTGCCGAAGCAGATCAAGGCCAACGGCCTGCAGCCGGAAGAACTGGAGATCGGCAGTGATGCGATCCAGGACATCGTGCGCTACTACACGCGCGAATCGGGCGTGCGCAACCTGGAACGCGAGATCGCCAAGATCTGCCGCAAGGTGGTGAAGGAGATCGCGCTGGCCGGCCCGCAGCCGGCGGCGAAGGCGAAGAAGGGTGCGAAGAAGAAGGCGCTGGTGAGCGTGTCCAGCAAGAACCTGGACAAGTACCTGGGCGTGCGTCGTTTCGACTTCGGCCGCGCCGAGGAAGAGAACGAGATCGGTCTGGTCACCGGCCTGGCCTGGACCGAAGTCGGTGGCGACCTGTTGCAGATCGAATCGACGCTGGTGCCGGGCAAGGGCCAGCTGATCCTGACCGGCCAGCTCGGCAACGTGATGAAGGAATCGGCATCGGCGGCGCTGTCGGTGGTGCGTTCGCGCGCGGTCGGCTTCGGCATCGACAGCGACTTCCTGCAGAAGCACGACGTGCACCTGCACGTGCCCGATGGTGCCACCCCGAAGGATGGCCCGAGTGCCGGCGCGGCGATGGTCACTTCGCTGGTGTCGATGCTGACCAAGGTGCCGGTGCGTGCCGATGTGGCCATGACCGGCGAAATCACCCTGCGCGGTCGTGTCACCGCCATCGGTGGCTTGAAGGAGAAGCTGCTGGCCGCACTGCGCGGCGGCATCCGCACGGTCATCATCCCGGAAGAGAACCGCAAGGATCTCGCCGACATTCCGGCAAATGTCACCCGCGATCTGAAGATCGTGCCGGTGAAGTACATCGAAGAAGTCCTCGACCTGGCGCTGGAGCGTCCGCTGGCACCGAAGAAGGCGCGCAAGAGTGCGCAGCGCGTCACGGTGCGCAGCAAGGCAAAACCGAGTGGAAGCGCGCGCGTCAAGCATTGACGCGCGCTGTCCAATGGCCCGAAACCCGCGTCGTTGCTGGCTTTTCACCTTGCGTGGGGGTAGGGCCGCTGGTATAAAAGCAGCACTCGCGAATGAGTGATCGCTGTCAGCGATGACTGAATCGGCGAACCGTTTCCACATGGCGGCCGCATGCAGAAGGCATGCGGTTGCTTCCCTGTCGAATAAGCGGAACCCACCGCCAAAGGAGTTGTAGAGAATGAACAAGACCGAATTGATCGATGCCGTTGCTGAAGCTGCAGACCTGACCAAGGCCGAGTCCAGCCGCGCCGTCGATGCCGTCGTTGCTGCCGTCACCAAGGCGCTGAAGGACGGCGATGCGGTCACCCTGGTTGGCTTCGGTACCTTCCAGGTCCGCGACCGTGCTGCACGCACCGGCCGCAACCCGAAGACCGGCGACACCATCAAGATCGCTGCTTCGAAGAATCCGTCGTTCAAGGCTGGTAAGGCCCTGAAGGATGCTGTAAACTAAGCGGCTCGCTGGGGTGCTTAGCTCAGCGGTAGAGCGTCTCCTTTACACGGAGAGGGTCGGGGGTTCGAAACCCTCAGCACCCACCACAGCACCGCGGTAAAAGTTTGAGTGTGGAGCGGTAGTTCAGCTGGTTAGAATGCTGGCCTGTCACGCCGGAGGTCGCGGGTTCGAGTCCCGTCCGCTCCGCCATTCAACGAGGCCTCCGGCCAAAAGCTGGAGGCTTTGTTTTCTTCCCGGTCCAAGCCGGCTGGAAGACAAAAAAAGCAACAATGCGGAGCGGTAGTTCAGCTGGTTAGAATGCTGGCCTGTCACGCCGGAGGTCGCGGGTTCGAGTCCCGTCCGCTCCGCCATTACATCGAGGCCCCCGGCCGAAAGCTGGGGGCCTTGTCTTCTCACCGACGGGTTCGGGAAGAAGGCGAAAGGGTTTTTGCAAGAACGGAGCGGTAGTTCAGCTGGTTAGAATGCTGGCCTGTCACGCCGGAGGTCGCGGGTTCGAGTCCCGTCCGCTCCGCCATTGCAGAATTCTTAAGTCCCTGTGAAAAAACTTTGAAAAAAGTGTTCATCGGGCTGGGTTTCCAGAGAGTCTTCGGATATACTGGGCGCCTGCAAAGTTCAAGCGCGGAGCGGTAGTTCAGCTGGTTAGAATGCTGGCCTGTCACGCCGGAGGTCGCGGGTTCGAGTCCCGTCCGCTCCGCCAACTTTAAAAGCCCTCGGCGCAAGCCGGGGGCTTTTTCTTTGTGCCGTGCCGCAGGCCTGCCGATGTGCTGATGGCGCAGGTCCGCGAAGATCGGCGCAGGCCGCGCCGGTGCTGCTTTTGGTCCCTGCGGCGAAGCGGGTTACACTGCCGGGCTCGCCAATCAGGCCTTGTGATTCTCACCATGCTGCAGAAACTCCGCGACAAGACCTCAGGCTGGATCGTCACCGTGATCCTGGGGCTGCTGATGATTCCGTTCCTGTTCGTGATCGACAACAGCTACCTCGGTGGCGTTGGCGCACAGAACGTGGCCAAGGTTTCCGCGCCGCCGACCTGGTGGCGTTCGGCGCCGTCGTGGTGGCCGGTGCGCATGCTGTGGCAGCACCACGAGATCAGCGCGCAGGATTTCCGCACCCGTTTCGAGCAGGAGCGCATGCGTGAGCGCCAGCAGCAGGGTGAGAACTTCGACCCGCGCGCGTTCGAAAGCACTGAAAACAAGCTGGCCGTGCTCGACCAGCTGATCGACGAACAGGTCGTGCGCCTGGTCGGCGAGCAGGCCGGTGTTGTGGTCGGCGATGGCGCGGTGCGTGAGTACATCGCCACCATCCCCGCCTTCCTCGATTCGAATGGCAAGTTCAACGAGAACAACTACCGCCTGGCCCTGGCCGGTGGCAATCCGCCGCGCACCCCGACCCAGTTCCAGGAGCTGGTGCGCGAGAGCCTGCAGCAGTCGGTGATCCCGTCGGGCCTGCAGAACTCCGGCTTTGTCACCCAGTCCGAGACCGAGCGTCTGCTGAAGCTGCTGGGCGAAACCCGTGACGTCGAACTGGCCGCGCTGCCGGAAGTGCCGGCCGATACCGCGCCGGTCACCGACGCGCAGATCAAGCAGTGGTACGACAGCCACGGCAAGGATTTCCGTCAGGCCGAGAGCGTGTCGCTGGAATACGTCGAGATCAACGGCGCCAATCTGCCGGCACCGATCGCGGCTGACGAAGCGACCCTGCGCAAGCGCTATGAAGACGAGAAGGCGAAGTTCACCTCGCCGGAACAGCGCCAGGCTGCCCATATCCTGATCACCGGTGACGGCGCTGAAGCCAAGGCGAACAAGATCGCTGCCGAAGCCAAGGCGGCGGGTGCCGACTTCGCGGCGCTGGCCAAGGCCAACTCGGAAGACCCGGGTTCGAAGAACCAGGGCGGTGATCTGGGCTGGGTCGAGCGTGGCGCGATGGTCAAGCCGTTCGAGGACGCTCTGTTCGCCGCCAAGGCGGGTGACGTGATCGGTCCGGTGAAGACCGACTTCGGCTACCACATCATCAAGGTCGCCGCGGTGCGTGGTGGCGAAGGCAAGTCGTTCGAGGAAGTGCGTGACACGCTGGCCGCAGAGCAGCTGAAGGCCGACGGCGAGCGTGGCTTCAACGAGTTGGCCGGTCGTCTGGTCGATGCCATCAACAAGAGCCCGAGCGACCTGGCCGCTGCCGCCAAGGAAGTGAACCTGCCGCTGCAGACGCTGGGTCCGATCACCCGTGCCACCGCCAGCGGTATTGCCACTGACCCGGCCGTGCTGCGTGCGGCCTTCTCTGAAGTGCTGGTGCAGGACGGTACCGCCAGCGACCCGATCGCCCTGGGCGGTGCCACCAACCACAGCGTGGTCATCCGCGTGGCGGCGCATACCCCGGAGCAGGCGATGCCGCTGGACAAGGCGCGTGAGCAGGTGATCGCCGCGATCCGCGCCGACCGCCAGCGTCAGGCCAGCGACAAGGCCGCCGACGCCGTGCTGGCCAAGCTGAAGGCGGGTGCCACCCTGCAGTCTCTGGCCGCCAGCGAGAAGCTGCAGGTGAGCCCGATGCCGGGCCTGCCGCGCAGCCAGCCGGTGCCGACCCCGGAAATCAACCGCGCGATCTTCAGCGCACCGGTCCCGGCCGAGGGCAAGCCGAGCTACGGCAAGGTCGACGTCAACGGTCACGCGCTGCTGTTTGCCGTGAACAAGGTCAACCCGGGCGACATCAAGGAAGTGACCGCCGAGCAGCAGAAGCAGCTGAAGGACCAGCTGAGCCAGATCGACGGCATGGCTGCGGCCAAGGCCTACATCGACGCGATGCGCAAGAAGTTCGTGGTCCAGACCACCGAAGCGAACCTGTAAGCCCACCGGCTGCAGGTACGAAAAGGCCCGGCAATGCCGGGCCTTTTTTGTGCCTTCGCCTCGTTTGTGGCGCGCTTGAGCTTTGGTAGTGGTCGAGCTTGCTCGACCGCCTTTTGTAGAGTCGAGCCGTGCTCGACTGCATCTGCCAGGCACAGACATGAAAAAGCCGAGCATGGGCTCGGCTCTACACGGGAGGCGCCTGGCCTGCGCGTCAGTCTTCGACGCGCAGTACCGCGCCCGGCTTCAGCACGCTGCTGCCACTCAGACCGTTCAGCGATAGCAGCGCCTTTACCGGCATGCCGTAGCGGCGGGCAATGGTCCAGGCCGATTCGCCATCACGCACGGTGTGGCGGCGGCTGCGCGGACGGTCGGCGATCGCGGCGACGGTCTTGGCCACCTGTGGCGTCGGTGACGCGGTGGCGACTGGCGCAGCGCTGGCGACCAGGGCAGATGCAGTGTCCGCCACCGTCGCATTGGCAGCCGAGACAGGGGCCAGCACGCGGGTGGTGCCGGAGGCGCGGCCACCCGAGGCCAGCGCGGGGTTCAGGCGGGCGATCTTCGCCGGGTCCAGGGCGCGCTGTGCGGCCCACTGCTGGACGCTGGTGCCCGCGGGCAGGGTGTGGTCCTTCAGCACCGGCACGGTGCGGTCCAGCGAGGCCATCACGCCCGGCTGGTCTTCCACGTCTTCCAGCACGCAGGCCAGGGCGTGCAGCTTCTCGACGTAGGCATGGGTGACCGGCGACAGGCCCGGCAATGCCGAAGGCTTGGCGTTCTGCGCGTTCATGCCGGCCTTGCGCATGGACTGCAGCACCCGGTACTCGCCGGCGTTGTAGGCCATGGTGGCCAGGCGCCAGTCGCCGCCGAACATGCCGTGCAGGGTCTTCAGGTAGCGCACCGCGGCCTGGGTCGAATCAACCGCCGACAGGCGGCCGTCGTAGCCGTTGGCCATCGGTACGCGATGGTTGCGTGCGGTGGTGGCGATGAACTGCCACAGGCCGGTCGGGCCGCTGCCGTTGCGGGCATTGGGCCGATAGCCGCTTTCCACGAAGGGAATGAGCGCGAATTCGGTGGGCAGGTTGGCCTTGCGCAGCTCTTCGACCACATAGCCGAACAGCACCAGCGCATCGTCATCCTGGTTGGCCAGGCGCGAGGGGGCGTGGGCGAACTGCTTCTGCCAGCGGGGGCTGGTGGCCTCGGCATCGCAGCTGGGCTCGGCCAGGCCGTCGCGGAAGCTGGTGAAGATCTCCTGGCCGTTGCGCACCGAAGCGGCGGGCAGCGCTGAAGCGTCCAGCGGCAGGGCCGCAGCGGCGGTCAGGTTCTGGCTGATGCCAGCGCCCAGCGACTGCGCGCCCGCGGTTCCGGCCAACCCCAGGACAAGGCCCAGGGCCAGCGGCAGACTTCGGCGCATCATGCGCGGAAGCCGTCTTTCCAGTGCCGGAGACCGGCCATCACGTCGACGTCGTCCACGACGTCACGGCCCAGGTGTGCCGACACCGACGCACGGATAGGCGCCGCGTGCACACGCAGGAAGGGATTGCAGTCGAATTCGTTGGCCAGGGTTACCGGCAGGGTGGAACGGTCATCGCGGCGCATGGCCAAAGCCTCCTCTTGGCGCTGCCACAAGGCAGCGTTGGCGGGGTCGACATGCCGCGCGAAGACGGCATTTGACACGGTGTACTCATGAGCGCAACAAAGCAGCAGTTGCGCGGGCAGGGCGCCCAGCTTGCGCATCGATGCCAGCAGCTGGGACGGCGTACCTTCGAACAGGCGTCCACAGCCCAGGCTGAACAACGAATCTCCGCTGAAAAGATGTTCAGCAGTGTGAAACGCGATGTGGCTGCGGGTATGCCCGGGCACGGATAGTACGTGGAACGTCTGGCCCAGTGCCTGAACGCGTTCACCTTCGCCGACCCGCTCGGTTGCGGTGGGAATGCGTTCTTCGACCGGCGCGACAACCCGCACGCCGGGGAAACGTGCCTGCAATGCCGGCACGCCACCGATGTGGTCGTCGTGGTGATGGGTAAGCAGGATCGTGTCCACGTGCAGGCCCTGATCGGCCAGCGCGAGCACCGGCGCGGCGTCACCGGGGTCAACGACCACGGCGGCGCCATCGTTGTCGATCAGCGTCCAGATGTAGTTATCCGCAAATGCGGGCAGGGCAGTCAGTCGCATAGAATTGGACCATGCCCGCGCTGCAGAGCACCCGTCAAGCGAGCCAGACCCCGTGGTTCGACACTGAACCGGCGGAGGCCTTGCGCGTGCTGGAGCGGCAATTGCTGCTGCCGCAGCTGTCGGCGCTGCCGGCGCAGCCCTGGCTGTGGATCGCACCAAGTGCGGCCTGGCTGGACGATGCACAGCTGGGCGGGCGCGGTCTGCGCCTGTTCCGGCAGGGGCAGGGCTATGCCGGCGACACCCGTTGTGCGCTGCCATTGCCGCTGGCCAATGAAAGCGTCAATGCGATCGTGCTGCAGCATGTCACCGCGACCGATGCTGACCGGCTCCTCGACGAGTGCGAACGCGTTCTGATGCCGGGCGGCCATCTGTGGCTGAGCAGCCTCAATCCGTTCAGCCCGTATCGCACGCGCTGGCGCCAGCATGGGCTGGTGGTGCGCACGCCGCAGCGGATCCGCCTGCTGCTCAGCCGTCATGGGCTGGAGTGCGACGATATGCGTTACCTGGGCCCGCTCTGGCGCGGCGAGGGCAGTCCCCGCCCCGCAGGCTGGGCGCCGCTGCGCGCGGCCTGCCTGTTCCATGCGGAAAAACGCACGCTGGCCCTGCCTGGGCCGAAACCGCTGCCGGTGCGCTGGCACGGCACCGTAGCTACCTGATTCTGGAGTTGTATTGAAAACCATCGAAATCCACACCGACGGTTCCTGCCTTGGCAATCCCGGCCCCGGCGGCTGGGCTGCGCTGCTGCGCTACAAGGGCCACGAGCGCGAACTGAGCGGTGGCGAGGCCCACACCACCAACAACCGGATGGAACTGATGGCGGCCATTTCCGGGCTGGAGTCGCTGACCGAGCCGTGCAACATCGTGCTCTATACCGATTCGCAGTACGTGCGGCAGGGCCTGACCCAGTGGATGCCGGGCTGGATCCGCAAGAACTGGAAGACCGCCGGCGGCGATCCGGTGAAGAACCGTGAGCTGTGGGAGCGCCTGCAGGCGGCCACGCTGCGGCATCAGATCGACTGGCGGTGGGTGAAAGGCCACTCCGGCGATCCGGACAATGAGCGGGTGGACACCCTGGCCCGCAACGCGGCGATCCAGATCCGCGACGCCAGCCCGGTAAACTGAGCCCATGCGTCAGATCATCCTCGATACCGAAACCACCGGCCTGGAGTGGAAGAAGGGCAACCGCATCGTCGAAATCGGCTGCGTGGAGCTGTTCAAGCGCCGCCCGACCGGCAACAACTATCACCAGTACATCAAGCCCGACTGTGAGTTCGAACAGGGCGCGCAGGAAGTCACCGGCCTGACCCTGGAATTCCTCGATGACAAGCCGGACTTCGCGCAGATCGCCGACGAGTTCCTGGCCTTCATCGATGGCGCCGAGCTGATCATCCACAACGCGGCGTTCGACCTCGGCTTCCTCGACAACGAGCTGTCGCTGCTCGGGCCGCAGTACGGGAAGATCACCGACCGCTGCACCGTGATCGATACCCTGGTGATGGCGCGCGAGCGCTTCCCGGGCCAGCGCAATTCGCTGGATGCGCTGTGCAAGCGGCTGGGCGTGGACAACTCGCACCGTGCACTGCATGGCGGCCTGCTCGATGCGCAGATCCTGGGCGATGTCTATATCGCGCTGACCTCGGGCCAGGAGGAAATCGGTTTCGGCCTGGGCGATGACGATGGCGGTGGCGCCGGTGCGGCGCTGCATGCCTTCGATACCAGCAAGCTGCTGCCGCGCCCACGCGTGGTGGCCACGCCGTCGGAACTGGAAGCGCATGCCGCGCGACTGGAGCGGCTGCGCAAAAAGGCTGGCCACGCGCTGTGGGATGGCCCGAAGGTGGAAGAACCCGCCAGCGCGTAATGCCCGGGATGGGGTGGTGCGCGCCGCGGGCCGGCAGTGCCGTATCCACGCATGGCGTGGATCTACCGGTTAATGGCAGCGCACCAGGATCACGCTGATGTTGTCGCGCCCGCCGCCGTCGAGCGCGGCCGCGACCAGCGTGTCCACGCATTCCTGTGCGCTGGCATCCTCGAAGGCGAGGGTGCGGGCGATGCCGCGGTCGTCCACTTCCTCGGTGAGGCCGTCACTGCATAGCAGCAGCTGCATGCCGGGGCGCAGCTCACCACTGGTGGTGGCCACGTTCAGATGCGCCGGATCGGTCACGCCCAGTGCCTGGGTGACCACGTTGCGATGCGGATGCGCACGCGCCTGTTCGGCGGTCAGGTTGCCCTGCGCGACCAGTTCCTGCACCACGCTGTGGTCCTGGCTGAGCTGGGCCAGTTGGCCGTCGCGCCAAAGGTAGGCGCGGCTGTCGCCGACCCACGCCACTTCATAGCGGTTGCCCTGCACGCGCGCAGCGACCACGGTGGTGCCCATCGGCAGTGTGTCATTGCGACGGCGCGAGGCGCGGATGATCTCTTCGTCCGCGGTGCGGATGGCCTGCGCCAGCGGCGCGCCGCGGCGGATTTCGCGCACGATGGTTTCGCGCGCCAGCGCGCTGGCCACTTCGCCGCAGGCGTGCCCGCCCATGCCATCGGCCACCAGCCACAGGGCCAGCTCGCTGTCACCGTAGTAGGTGTCCTCGTTGAGCTCGCGGCGCATGCCGGGGTGGGTGAGGTGTCCGAATTCGATCATGGGGGCTGGGGCGGGGTGTTGCTGGGGAGACAGGCATCATCGGGTGGCTGCACGCATCCGGCAAGGCATGCGCTCAGGAAATTTTCACTTCGTTTGCCGGAATGACTTGTCGTCGGCCTCACTTCCTCGTATGATGCGCGTCCCCGGTCCGCCGGGGACCACCCGGAGAGGTGGCAGAGTGGTTGAATGTACCTGACTCGAAATCAGGCAGGCGTTTATAGCGCCTCGGGGGTTCGAATCCCCCCCTCTCCGCCAGATAATTGAACTAAGCCCTTGAGTTTCAAGGGCTTTTTTCATTTCTGGCTTAGCTAGTATGCCATCTGGTATGCCATGGGAAGCTGGCTGCTGCTGGACCATTCTGGACATCTTGGAGCCTATAAGCGGCGCGCATCGGCCTTGCTGGTCAAAGCGTTCGCATGCCAGTGCTTATGGCAGCTAATCTTGATACCTGTTGTGGCCTGATGGCCGCTAGTCGAGCTTATTCAGGTAGAGATGGGCTTCGAAGGAAGATGGTTATCAAAATGCAACCCTTGTGCGATCATCATGCTAGTGTCCGGGTAGTTGCTGATGGATAGCAGGCTTTCACCGATGGATCCACAAGGAATTGCTGACCCGGATGTGCGATCTTTCCGGGTGCACACGGATGATGAACGAACGCTTCACAGATTTGACCCAGCCACAGCGCGATCGTCTCGCGTTCGTGGAATTGCGCGTGCGCTTCATCGGGGAGATACGCCGTCAGGACTTGGTCACGCGGTTTGGCATCCAGTCCGCCGCCGCATCCAGGGACTTGGCGCTGTACAAGGAGTTGGCCTCGGGCAACATCGACTACGACTCCAAGGTCAAGTCCTACGTATTGGGGCCGGACTTCCAGCCCATCTTCGACTTCCCTCCGGAGCGGGTGCTGTCGTGGTTGACCCAGGGCTTTGGCGACGGTGAGCCTATGCGGCTCAAGGCATGGGTGATGAGCGAGAGCCCGTCACGGCTCGCGCATCCGGATCTGGACGTGCTAGCGAGCGTGACCCGGGCGATCCACCAGGAGTGTCCGCTCGGCATTGAGTACTGCTCCATCTCCAGTGGTCGCACCGAGCGGGAGATCGTCCCGTTCGCGTTGATCGACAACGGCTTGCGCTGGCTCGTCCGCGCCTTCGACCGCAAATCGCAGGAATTCCGGGATTTCGTCATTAACCGGATCAAGTGCCCCGTGGCGCTTAAGGCGCAGCTAGTGGCGCCCCACGAGATGAGTGATCAGGACATCCAGTGGACCAGGATCGTGGAACTGGAGTTGGTGCCGCACCCCAATCAACCCCGTCCCGAGATCGCGGAGATGGATTACGGCATGACTGGCGGCATGGTGAAGATGAAGCTTCGGGCAGCGACTGCCGGCTACATCCTGCGCAAGTGGAGCGTCGACTGCACCGCAGACCACAGCCTTCGTGGGCCGGAGTACAGACTATGGCTGAAGGACCACTTGGCCTTGTACGGCGTCAAGAACGCCGTGCTGGCACCAGGGTATGCACCCTTGGATGCGGCCCGAGCAGGAGCGGAATGTGACTGAACAATAGCTACCACTGCCGGCGCCGGTCGCGTCGGTAGAACAAACGAATGACGAGAATTGAGATGAAAGAATCCTACCTACCGACATTGCTGCAGATGAGGATGCTTGTCGGCTTCCTTGGCGAGCGTGCTCAGTACGCCTGGTGGCCAACGGCGTTCTATGAGGCATCAAACAAGCTCTTCCTGGAGCCGGTCTTCTCGAAAACGTCTCGCCTCGCTCAGTACCACGGTGTGCTGGAAGCAGCCAGACGATTGCACGACGAGCATTTGAGCGTGGGTAGCTACCACCTGTTCCGGTTGCCCGAAGAGGTCGAGCAAGACCTGCACGCGACCGTGCAAAGTAGCGTGGGAGAAGAACTCGCCAGCCAGGCGCCACAAAGCAAAGAGGCTGCGCTTGATGCGTTGAAGCGATTGGCTGCCACGGGCGGCACTTCCAGCGTGGGTCCAACGGCGGTCGGGGGCATCAAGGATCTCGATTCCACCGACACACTGAAGGCTATCGCTGCGGCCTATCTATCGGCGTTCACACAGAACGCCAAAACTTATCCGTATCTGGTGGGGTGATCGTGGCCGACAACACGCCCTACACGACTCAGTTGCAAGCAGGCCTTGGGCTCGTCAACGAAACCAAGACGCTGCTCGACCTGTGGTCGCCTGGCATGTCGGCGAACCAGTTGCATCAGGTCGCACTGGAATCGGGTCGATTCCCCACCGTTACCGCGCGCCGACTTCGCAACATCGTCGTCGAATGCTTCGCTCCACGCTATCTCGTGGCAGGTGGTGCACCAGCAGCACATCTCAAGCGGCTGTCCGCAACGATATCCACGGCTGACCTGACGCAGCTCATGCTCGTTTTTACGAGTCGGGCCAACCCGATCCTTGGCGACTTCGTGCGCCATGTTTACTGGGCTCGATACGCCGGTGGATACACACAGATCACCAATGAAGACGCGCGGACCTTTGTCGAGCGCGGCATTGATGACGGCAAGACCATCAAGCGCTGGTCGGAAACCACTGTACGGCGTGTCTCCGCCTATCTGACCGGATGCTGCGCCGACTACGGAATGCTCGAACGTGGACTGCGCTCAAGCCGTCGCATCCTGCCGTTCCGTATTTCGCCAGCCGTGGCCGCGTACTTGGCCTACGAACTGCATTTTTCCTGTGTCGGTGATAACGCCCTGCTGACTCACGAAGACTGGCAGTTATTTGGCTTGGCGCGCGAAGACGTGCTGGAAGAAATCAAACGACTCTCGCTGAAGGGTTTGCTCATCGTCCAGGCTGCTGGCGACGTGATCCGCATCAGCTGGAAACAACAAGACATGGAGGCGCTCTGCGATGTCCTCACTCAAGGCTGATTTCGACGAGTTGCGCGAGCGCATCCGGCACGGGCGCGAGCTTGGCCATGCGAGCTTCGAGCCGATTTATTACCTTGTCTTCCCACCAGAGCAGATCCTCGAGGTGAAGCGGCAAACGCCCGCTTGGGTGGCCAAGCTGCACCAGGAAGGCTGGGACGTGCACACGTTCTCCATCGCTGAACAGATCTGGGCCCTACTGAAAGACGACCCGTTCTGGTCGCTGTGCGTGATGGAGGACAAGTCAGCGCCCTTGGATTGGCCACGTACCAACAAGGCGCTGGCGGACATCCTGACGGCGGATAACGGCCTGCTGAAGCGGCTGGAGGATGCCCTGCAGCCGCTCGAAGCCCAGCAGAACGCGCTGCTGTTGGTAACGGATCTTGAGGCACTGCATCCGTTTATGCGCATCGGCGCCATCGAAAGCCAGCTCCAGGGCAAGTTTCACGTACCGACGATTTTTCTGTACCCCGGCGTGCGAACCGGCAAGACACGCCTGAAGTTTCTCGGCTTCTACCCGGAAGACGGCAATTACCGCTCCGTCCACGTCGGCGGCTGAACAGACAAAAGAACCCTGGGACAAACCTATGACCATTCGCTCACTCTTCGATCCAAGCAAGGACATCTACCGGACCATCGAAAAGGTCATCACCTATGGCGCCTCGCAAGAAGGCCGCCTCAAGGCTGAGATCTCTGAATACGTGGTCACCGAGAGTATTGAGGAGCAGTTCCGCAAGCTCCTCGATCGCATGCAGCTTGCGATGGAGTCCGGTGGCGAAAATGAGGTGGGCGTCTGGGTCTCTGGCTTCTACGGCTCCGGTAAGAGCTCGTTCACCAAGTATCTCGGCTTGGCGTTTGATGATCAGCGCACCATCGACGGCACGCCGTTCATCAACTACCTGCAAGACCGCCTGCACAAGCCACAGACCAAGGCGCTCCTCAGCACTGTAGCGAAGCGCTTCCCGGCTGCAGTGGTCATGCTGGACCTCGCCAGTGAAATGCTCGCTGGCGCCACGATGGAAGACGTCTCCACCGTCCTCTACTTCAAGGTACTGCAGTGGGCTGGCTACTCGCGCAACCTGAAGGTTGCCGCTTTTGAGCGCATGGTCGAGAAGGACGGTCGCACGCCCGAACTCCATGAGCGTATCGCCCAGGCGCTGCCAGGTGCCACCTGGGCTCGCGTGCAGAACAACCCACTGGCCATCGACGGCTTGATCCCGAAAATCGCCCATGAGATGTACCCGGCACTCTTCCCGGAGGCCAAGTCATTCTCGTCCAGCACCGAAGGCTTCTTCCAGTTCGAAGACCAGCGCGTGCAAGAGATGATCGACATCGTCCGCGAGAAGAGTGGTAAGCAGAACATCATCTTCATCGTCGACGAAGTCGGCCAGTACGTGGCCTCACGCGACAACCTGATCCTCAACCTTGATGGCCTGGCGAAGAACCTCAAGAGGCTGGGCGACGGCAAGGCCTGGATCATCTCTACCGCGCAGCAGACGCTGACGGAAGACGACCCGCGCGCCGCGCTGAACTCCGACAAGCTCTACAAGCTGAAAGACCGCTTCCCGATTCAGATCGACCTTGAATCGAGCGACATCAAAGAGATTTGCTACCGCCGTCTGCTCGGTAAATCGCCAGCGGGCGAGACCGAGCTTGGCAAGCTTTTCGATGCCCATGGTCAGGCGCTGCGACACAACACCAAGCTGCAGGACGCTAAGTACTACGACGCAGACTTCAGCAAAGAGAGTTTCACCAATCTCTACCCGTTCCTGCCGGCGCACTTCGACATCCTGCTGCACCTACTCGGCGCGCTCGCAAAGTCCACCGGCGGCATCGGTCTACGCTCTGCGATCAAGGTAATTCAGGATGTCCTGAAAGGTGAAGGCGGTTCCAAGGCCATGGCCGATCAGCCCGTGGGCTGGCTGGCCACCACGGTGACGCTGTACGACGAACTGGAAAAGGACATTCGCCGTGCCTTCACGTCCATCCACCAGGCGGTCGGCAAAGTGCAGATTCGCTTCCCGGATTCACAGCTACATCAGGACATCGCCAAGTCCGTCGCCGTGTTGCAGATCCTCGGCAACTTGCCAGTCTCGGTGCAGAACGTCGCCAGCCTGATGCATCCCTCCGTCACGGCACCTTCGCAGCTCGACACGGTCAAGAAAGCCGTCGAAGAGATGCTGAACGATGTGCATGTGCCGCTCGGCGAGAAAGATGGCAACCTCGTGTTCCTCAGCGAGAAGCTGCGGGATATCGAGCAGGAGCGAGGCGCGATTGCGTTGCGCACCGTGGATGTGAAGCGCATCTTCAACGATGCGCTGCGCGAGTCCTTCGATCCGCTGCCTCGCGTCAGCCTCCACGGCACGATGGCCGTCGCAACGGGCCTGAAGGTCCAGGCCGGCAGCGCCATCACCAGCCTGGCCGGTGATCAGAGCACCATCCAAACCGTTGTTGAGTTGGTGCCAGCCAGTGACTACGACACCGCCAAGAACCGGATGCTGGATGATTCCCGCAGCCGGGCGGGTCGAAACGTCATCGGGCTCTTGGCTCGCGCAAATTCCGAACTCGACGATCTGGCGAACGAAATCTATCGCTGTCAGCGCATTGCCGAGCTGCACCGCAACGAGCCCGACCAAGAGGTAAAGGACTACTGCACCGGCCAGCTCGACCGTGCTGCCAAGCTGGCGACCCAGCTCCAGAGCAAGATCAAACAAACTCTGCAAGCCGGCTCGTTTGTGTTCCGCGGCCAGGCCACGGCGGTGTCGGCACTGGATGCTGATTTGCTGGAGGCCGCCAAGAAGCTGCTCTCCGACGTTGCTGACCAGGTGTTCGACCGGTACGTAGAAGCCCCAGTACGTGCCGGAACCGACACCGCCGAGAAATTCCTGAAGGTCGCCAACCCCGCGGCCATCAGCAGCGCGCTGGACCCGCTCGGTTTGGTGCAAACCGTGGCCGGTCGTGCCTCGTTCAAAACCGACCATAAAGCGATGATCAGCATCCGCGACTACATCGACAAGCGCGGCACGGTCGATGGCAAGCGCCTGCTCGACGACTTCAGCAGCGCCCCGTTCGGCTGGTCGCCGGACACCACGCGCTACATCGTCGCGGCCATGCTTATGGCTGGAGAGATCAAGCTCAAGGTCTCGGGACGCGAAGTCACGGCCGCTGGGCAACAGGCCATCGATGCCCTGAAGACCAACAACTCCTTCAAGCAGATCGGCGTGGCCCTGCGCGACGAGCGCCCGTCCATCGAAACGCTCGGTCGGGCGGCAGAGCGGCTCACTGAACTGGTCGGTGACATGGTGATCCCGCTTGAGCAAGAGATCAGCAAGGCGGCGGCCAAGCACTTCACGCGCTTCCAGCACGATTACGGCTCCTTGGCTGAAAAGCTCAGCGGCCTTGGGCTGGCGGGTAGCGAACGCATCCGTACTTTGAACCAGGACATTGCCGATGTTCTGTTTACAGATGCGTCAGATGCTCCACAGCGTCTGGGTGCCGAAACCTCCGCCATTTACGACAATCTCAAGTGGGCGCTGGAAGTGAAGCGAGCGTTCGACAATGGGCTCGACGCTACCTTGCGTGACTTGCAAGCTCATCGTCGCGACATCGAAGCCTTGCCGGACACTGGCGTGCCAGGAGAGCTGCGCCGCGAACTTGCCGAAGACTTGGGAACCCTGTCAGAGCGCTTGGGCAAAGAAGACTTCTACAAACACACCACCGACTTCAATTCGCAGCTAACCCATCTGAAGGGCCGTTTGCGCGATGCGGTCATCACGCTCTCCGATCAGCAAAAGCTGCGTTTGAAGGAAGGGGTCGAGGATCTGCAGCGCATCACTGAGTGGGAAGAACTCACCCAGGAGGAGCGCGGCAACGCCGTGAACCGGTTGGATGGGCTTGCTCTGTCAGCCACCCAGGATCTGGCCGGACTTAAGAAACTGCTGGCTCGCGACTACGACATCAACAGCACCCTCGACGATCTTAAGCGGTCGATCCAGCGGCAGGGCCAGGAACGTCTGCGCCAGCGCATGGAGGAAGAACGCGTCAAAAACGGAGAAGAAGGTCCGGCCAAGCTGACAAAGTCGATCGCGATTCCCGTGACGATGACGTCGGCTGCGGACATTGATGCGCTGATCCAACAGCTACAGGAAATCAAGGCACAGCTTGGCCTTTATGTAGAGGCGGAAATCAACTTTGTGATGCATGGTCAGGGCGCGTGAGCTGCATGGAAATACAATTGACCGGAGAGCAGTCCGCCGCGCTGGATGCCATTAGAACCTTTCTTCTTGATGACACTCGAGATGCTTTTGTCCTGCGTGGCAGTGCAGGCACTGGTAAGACCACACTTGTTGCCCAACTGGTCAAAACTCTAGAGGAGATGAACCTTTCCTGCAGCCTCCTGGCACCGACAGGCCGGGCAGCCCGAATTCTGGGCAACAAGATCAAGCAAATCACTGGAAACTCTGGATACGAAGGGTCGACTATCCATCGGGCGATTTACATGCTTACCAATTTGGAGGTGAATGAAGGGGCCGAGACGGCTAACGACCCGGGGATGCGGATGATCTTCCCGTTGAAGGAGGAAGAACCGGTTGTTTCCTTGTTTGTGATCGACGAATCGTCAATGGTTGGAGATAAGGAGAATCACGGTGATTTCATGCAGTTCGGTTCAGGCCGATTGCTCCTGGATATCGTGACCTTTGCCCGAATGAACAGATCAGGTCGCACAAAGAATCACCTTACCAAGCTGCTTTTCGTCGGCGATCCTGCGCAGCTACCTCCGGTTGGAGAAAATGCGTCACCGGCCTTGTCAGATGCGTATCTGAGTGAGCAATTCAAGTTGAAGGTGGATTCGTTCGATTTGAAAAATGTCATGCGTCAGGCGCAGGGCAGTGCCATTCTCGACCGCGCGACGGAGTTGCGCGACGCGATGCTGGCCGAGCGGTTCAATAAATTTTCACTGCAGCCCAATGGACAGGATATTGAACAGGTAGATGCCCAAAGAGCCGTCGATCTGGTCGTTCAATGGTTGCAGACAAAAACTTCTAACGTCGCAGTCGTGCACTCTAACGCCAATGCGCTGGACTACAACCGTAACATCAGAGATCGTCGTTGGGGCGATGCCAGTCTGCCTATCCAGGTGGGCGAAACGCTGTTAATAAACAAAAACTCAACAACGCACGAACTCAGCAATGGCGATCTGGTCAAGGTCATAGAGGTGGGAGCAGACGCACAACGTGTGCCAGTAAATCTCAAGGGAGGCCACCATGTTGAGTTGTGGTTCCGCAATATCACCGTTGCTTTTCGTGATGCGGATGGCAGCGTCATCCAGACAAACTGCCTGGTACTAGAGAACTTGCTAGATTCGCCTAACCGTGAATTGACCCCGTTGGAGCAGCGGGCGCTTTTGGTAGATTTTCGAAAGCGCCACCCTGACCTGCATCCAAAGTCGGCTGAATTCCGCAAAGTTATCCGTGACGACCCGTACTTCAACGCGCTCCAGGTCAAGTACGGCTATGCCATGACCTGTCACAAGGCGCAGGGCGGGGAATGGAATACTGTCCTTGTTGACTTCGGGTCCGGCAGGGGCTCTCGCAATGCATCGTTCTTTCGTTGGGCTTATACGGCCATCACGCGAGCAGCCAAGAAACTGATCATCGTGAATCCCCCTGACTTCACACCCACCGGTGACATCGCCTGGACTGGCTCATCAGGCGCGTCTGAAAAACCTGAAAAGGCTGGACTTCAGGAGCTCATGACTGATCCAGACTGGCAGAGGCTTTCGTTCACACCCGCTATTGCCCCCTTGATGAAAACCCATCAGCAGTTACGCCTGGTGTGGGGGGCTCAAGGCATCGAAATTGAACAGTTGCAGCACTTGCAGTATTGCGAGCGCTACACCCTTTCGCGCAATGGCAAACGCGCCGTAGTTCAGTATTACTACAATGGCAAATTACAGGTCAGTCGCTCTGGATCTGTTCCTGGCGCCTTATCAGATAGTCAATTGGCGGAGGATGCGCTCACATCGCTTGGTGTGCTGGCTGCCAAATCCAGCACGGAGCAGCCAAGCCAGTTCATACAAGAGTTTCTGGATGGTCTGGATAAAGCTATTGCCGAATCGGGAATTCAACGTATCGGTCAAAAGTCGATGCCGTATCGGCTGCGATTGAGCTTTGCTGATGCTTGTCGCAAAGGTGAGATTGATTTCACTTACGACGGCGCCTTTACTTGGACGGCTGCTCAGGAAGTCGGCGGCCCAGGCAGTAGCCACGGCCTCTATGAGGAAGTACAGCGCTTGATGACGGCGCAAAAAGAGGAAAACCAGTGAGCTCCAGTGAAATCTTTGCACTTCGCAAGCAAAAACGGCATGCAGAAGCCCTGGATTTGGCCAGGTCGGAGTACCCCCAAAACAATGCTGACGTATGGTTTCTTCGAGCCTACGCATGGGCGCTGTATGACCATGTAAAAGAAATCGTCGATCGTTACGAGACAAAGCAGCTATCTCCTGCGGCGTTATCTGGCCAACTGTCACCGGACATGCGCGAGTTCTCGCACATGGCTGACGCACTGCGTGGCGATAGTGCTTTTTCACAATTTCTTCGCCTTGCGGGGAAGGCATCCAAGGATTGGTCTGAATTTCTTCTTTTTGCCCGCTGGGTGGGAAACGAAAGTTTTTCAGAAGAGGACAAGAAGCCTTTCGTCAATGAGGCAGGAAAGACTGTAGATAGTTTGTATAAACGCTTCATACGTGCCGTCTGTCGTGAGACAGTGGCTAAGGCTGTCGATCCTCAGTCGGATCCGACGCTGAATGAGTGGGGTCTTGGCGTTTTGGAACAAGCGCTAAAGAATGAGCCAAACGACCAATGGCTCAACTACTACCAGAGCAAACTGCACCTGGCCAACGGCGAGCCAGACCTTGCGATCAAGCGATTGACGCCAGTGTTACGTCGACAGTCGCGCGCGGCTTGGCCATGGGCGCTACTAGGCGAGATCCTGGAAGTTGAGCACCCACAGGATGCGTTGACTTGTTATGCCCATGCAACCCAGCTGGCTCGGGAGGAGCAGGAAGTCGCAAGGGTTCGAATCCATTTGGCACAGCGCCTCGCGCTTGCGGGCCGTTTCAATGAGGCAGCACTACAGGCGAACCTGGCACTGCAGTACAGGGAAAAGCACGCCTATAAGGTGCCCCAGGAACTGCATCAACTGCTTACCAGTGACTGGTATCAAGACGCACTCGCCAATAACTCTCTACAGCCGCTGCCGAAAGCTGAGTCCAGTGCACGTGCATTGCTTCAACAACTGGACCGACAAAACCTTACCTACACTCGCGGTGTCATTGACCACATCAATGCAGAAAAGGGGCTCAGCTATATAGCGACCGGCGCCGCTACCGGCCTCGGGCTTTTGCATAAAAAGTTTCCCACAGTGGCAAGCTTGTTGCCAGGTACTGTAGTGGAGATTGGGCGTGCAGAGGTTGAAGGCCAAGCTCTGGATTGGCGAATATCAGAGGTTCAAACCATTCCTGGCCTGTTTGAAATTTTTAGCGGCACTTTGAATAGGCAGGAGGGAAAAACATTTGCATTCATCAGCACCAGCCGAGATGACGTCTTCGTCGCCCCAGAGATGGCAGAGACCTTTACTCCTGAGGTGCAATACGACGTCACCTGTCAGGCCATTCGGCGTACCAACAAGCAGGGTAAGACCGGCTGGCGTGCTGTGAAATTCATCGAGAAAAAAGAGCAGCAGCTCTCCGCTGACTTCTAAGAGACAGGCATACATGGCCTTCGACCAAACAACAAGAAACCGCCTCCAGCGCTTCGTCAACGATGCGCGCCGGGTGCTGGAAGAGGAATTCACCCGCCAGCTGCAGAACGACTATGGCATGGACCCGAACGCGGGCACCGTGGCGGAGCTAGCCAGCTTGCGCCATATCAACGACGCCCAGCGCGAATCCGCCCGCATCCTGCGCGACACCCTGGCCCACTACACCGCTAGTGGCGACATGAATGCTACCCAGGGGCTGGACCGCATCGTCCGCGAGCAAGCCTTTACCGTGCTCAACCGCCTGGCGGCGCTGCGCATGGCGGAGGCGCGTGGCCTACTGGTTGAGTCGGTCGGCAACGGCTTCCAGGCCAAGGGCTTTCAGCTCTACGCCCGGCTGGCTGGCACCGGCCTGGGCGAAACCGGCGATGCCTATCGCACCTACCTGTTCAGTGTGTTCGATGAGCTGAGCCAGGACTTGCCTGGATTATTCGACCGCTACTCACCGCAGGGTCGCCTGTTCCCGCGCGAAGCCGCGCTGCTGCAGGTGCTCAACCTGATCAACGATGCCGACATCGCCCCGCTATGGAGCGAGGAC
This sequence comes from Stenotrophomonas sp. GD03654, assembly GCF_029845105.1. Lineage (NCBI taxonomy): Bacteria > Pseudomonadati > Pseudomonadota > Gammaproteobacteria > Lysobacterales > Lysobacteraceae > Stenotrophomonas > Stenotrophomonas sp. GD03654. The sequence continues at coordinate 77,264 of NZ_JAOCLC010000013.1, forward strand.
GAAACCATCGGCTGGATCTACCAGTACTTCAACTCCAAAGAAGAGCGCAAGGCGATGCGCGATGCGTCGCAGGCGCCGCGTAACAGCCGCGAGCTGGCGGTACGCAACCAGTTCTTCACGCCGCGCTACGTGGTCTAGTTCCTGGTGGACAACACCTTGGGTCGGCTGTGGTTCAACGCCACGGGAGGCGATACCGATCTGCGCGAGCATTGTCAGTACCTGCTGGTCAAGCCCGACGAAATGCGCCAGGCCGCTACCAAGCTGCGCGATCCGCGCACGCTGAAGCTGCTGGACCCGGCCTGCGGCTCCATGCACTTTGGTCTGTATGCATTTGACCTGTTCGCTGAGATCTATCGCGAGGCCTGGGCCTGGGAGCAGCAGCACGGCCCCGGCTCGCTGGATGTTTCGACCCAACCCCAGGCTGCACTCAAGCCAATGAGCCAGACCTACGAAGATGAGGCTGCATTTCTGCGAGATGTGCCGCGCCTGATCATCGAACACAACATCTATGGCGTGGATATCGACCCGCGTGCCGCGCAAATCGCTTCATTGGCGTTATGGCTGCGGGCACAGCGTGCTTGGCACGATGCCGGTGTCAAAGCCAAAGACCGCCCGCTGATCGGGCGGGGGCATGTGGTGGCCGCGATTGCACCGCCGGCAGAGCGTGAGTTGCGCCAGCAGTTCGTGACCAACCTCGATCAGCGCGACGCCGAGCTGTTCGAGAAGACCCTGCGACTGCTCAAGGGCCTGCCGGAGCTCGGAGTGCTGCTCCAGGTCGAGCGCGAGTTGCCGCATTTGATTCGGCAGGTCTATGTGGGCAAAGGCACCGGCCTGTTTGCTGTGCAGGAGCAGGAGAACTGGCAGCAAGCGGAGGAGCGACTACGCGAGGCACTTACTGAGTTTGCCCAGGCGGCAAAGTCGACGTACCAAGGGCGCCTATTTGCGCAGGATGCGCTACAGGGCTTGCGGCTCATCGATCTGTGCCGAGAAGTGTTTGATGTGGTGGTGATGAATCCACCGTTTGGCGCGCTGGCTGCCAAGACCAAGGATCAACTCGCCAAAGCCTATCCGCGCAGCAAGAACGATTTGCTGGCCATTATGGTGGAGCGTGGCCTGGAACTGCTGCGCCCCGGCGGTCGCATCGGCGCCATCACCTCGCGCACTTGTTTCTTCCTCTCCAGTTTCCAGAAGTGGCGTGAGCAGGTGGCCTTGGGTATTGCCAAGCCAGTAGTCATGGCCGACCTGGGGCATGGCGTGATGGACGACGCGATGGTCGAAGCCGCCGCTTACGTATTGGAGAAAGCCGCGTGACGATCTTCTTGAGATTATTGGCAAGCTCTGAAAAGGAGCAAGAGTTGGCCTCAGTAGTCCGGGCAGTGAGAGCTGGCGGCCTAGATGCTAGGGTTTATGTCCGTGACACATCTGTATTCTCGATGGTTCCGAGTTCTCCATTTTCGTATTGGGAGGCTCAGTGTTTCCTAGAGGCATTCGGCCAAACCCCTCCTTTCGAGTCGAATGGTCGGAGAATATTCAAAGGGGCAGCCACTAGCGACAACTTCAGATTTGTCCGTACTTCGTGGGAGTGTAGTGCTGATCAGAGACTCTGGTTTCCCTACGCTAAAGGCGGTGGGTACTCTCCCGTTTACTCGGACGTCCCGCTTCTCGTGAATTGGGCCAATAACGCCGCTGAAATGGAAGCGGAAGTCCTCAAGAAATACCCATATTTGAACGGTGATGCGGACTGGGTTCTTCACCGAGAATCCTATTACTTACAGCCAGGCATTACTTGGCCGGCTCGAACAACAAGTCAACTCGGTATGCGGGCTATGCCTGCCGGTGCTGTTTTCGGTCATAAGGGACCGGCTGCATTCTTGGAAGAGCATAATGATGATGATCTGTTGAGTTTGCTTTCTGTCTGTATATCAGCCCCTTTCTTGCGATTGATAGGTTTGCAGCTTGCAGCGGGGGATGCGGCTGCACGTTCGTACGAAATCGGGACAGTCCAGCGGACGCCGATACCCGATATCTCAACGGATTCGAAGCACTTATTGGCTGTATTGGGGAGGGAGTATTGGCGCTTAAAGCGCACCCTGGACACCATCGAAGAGACGTCTCACGCGTTTGCGCTGCCCGGTGCACTGCGCGCTCGCCTGGGCGATTACGACCCACCAGCCATTGAAGCTGAGCTGGCTCGCATTCAGTCAGAGATCGACGCCATTGCCTTTGATCTCTATGGCTTTAGCGAAGCCGACCGCACTACCGTGCAGGGAAGCCACGTCGAAGCCAACCAGGGCGATGTAGAAGCCAGCAGAGACGAGGAGAGCGAGGACGATGACAGCGCTACGCCAATCGACCAAACGGCTGGCTTACTGAGCTGGGCCGTCGGCGTGGCCTTTGGCCGCTTCGACTGGCGCCTGGCTACGGGTGAGCGCGCTACGCCTGCTGAGCCAGAACCATTCGAACCACTACCGGCGAAAAGCCCCGGCATGCTCCCCGACGGTACCGCACCTTTTCATGCGTATGCGGGCATCCTGGTTGACGACCGAGGGCACCCGCATGACCTCGCGCGCTTGATTGAGGAAATTCTTGTTCGCGTCGAGGTGCCCGTACCGGAAGACGTGCGCCGTTGGCTGCAACGGGATTTTTTCGCCTTTCATCTACAGCGCTACTCCAAGAGTCGCCGCAAAGCGCCCATCTATTGGCCGCTGTCCACGACGTCCGGCAGTTACACCCTGTGGGTCTATTACCCCAGCCTTACCAGCCAGACGCTGTACACCGCCATCAATGACTTCGTTGAGCCCAAGCTCAAACAAGTCGGTGGCGACGTGACGGTGCTGCGCAATATGGGTTCTGCCCGCACTCGTGACGACGAGAAGCAGTTCGAGGCGCTGCAAGCCTTCGAGTTGGAACTGATCGAGCTGCGCGACACCCTGCTCAAGCTGGCGCCCACCTACAACCCCAACCACGACGACGGCGTGCAGATCAGCGCCGCACCGCTGTGGCCGCTGTTCCGGCACAAGCCATGGCAGAAGGTGCTCAAGGACACCTGGGCCAAGCTAGAGAAAGGCGACTACGACTGGGCGCACCTCGCCATGAACTACTGGCCCGATCGTGTTCGAGAGAAGTGCAAGACTGACAAGTCTCTGGCTATCGCGCATGGGCTGGAGGATCTCTACATCGAGCCCGAGGCCAAACCCAAGAAGGCGCGCGGCAAGAAGAAGGCCGGGGGTGATGAATGATTCAGGATGTCAAAGCGCTGCCGGTCAGCTTCTACTTCAGCCCCGATGGGACCACGTCGTTCTTCATTCCCAAGTACCAACGCGAGTATGTATGGGGCGGCAAGAACTGGGACGCGCTGTTCAACGACCTGGAGGAGTCGCCCAGTGGGCACTTTCTGGGCTCCATCATCTGCGTGAACACCCAGCAAGATGGCATGGCCGGCGGCCGACTTGAGCTGATCGACGGCCAGCAGCGGTTTACCACCATCAGCCTGTTGTTCTGTGCGTTCTACGACAAGCTGAATGCCATTCCGAATCCGGATCGCCGTCTGCTGGTGGAGCTGGACAACCTGGAAAGCCGCATCTTCGTCCGCACTTCTGGCCAGTGGCGTCTGGAGCCCAGCGAGCAAGCGCAGAACAAGACAGATTTCCAGAAGGTGCTGAGCGATCTGTTTCCCAAGCAGGTGAAAGCGCCGAAGGGCTTGAGCAATTTCGGAAACCGCCGCATTGCGCGCGCCTACCGCTACTTCTGTGAGCGACTGGAAGGGCTCAGCCAGGACAGCGCACTGGCCCTGCTGGAAAAGCTCAAAGCGGCCATGCTGGTCAAGATCGAGGTGCGTAGCCATTCCGACGCATTCATGTTGTTCGAGTCGATCAACAACCGGGGCAGCCCGCTCTCGGCCATCGACATCATCAAGAACAACCTGCTGGCCGAGTTGGACAAGCGCCCGGACTACGGCATTGACCGAGCGTTTGACGAGTGGAAAGACCTGATCGACCAGTTGCCCGACCCGGCGGTGCAGGAGCGCTTTTTGCGTCAGCTGTACAACATGTTCAAGTACCTCAAGCGGGTCGAGGTCAAAGGCTGCACCCGCGCCACGCGCTCGAACCTGATCACGATCTACGACACCCTGCTGCGCAAGCGCCCGGTCTGGCTGTTCGGCGCGCTGCAAGCCAAGGGCAAAACCTACTCGGCACTGCTCAACCCCGCCGTGGCGCGTGCGGAATGGGGCGACGCTGCCGCAGCGGCCTTGCAAGACTTGCAGCGCCTGGGAGCCGCGCCGGCTTACGCATTTTTGCTGTGGGCCAGCCAGGTGGCGCAGAGCCAGAAATGGACTGAGGGTGATGCGGTGAGCCGTCTGGCCGCTTTGCTCACCAAGTGGTTCTTTTGGCGCAACCTCACCGATATGCCGCCCACTCGCGAACTCGACCCGATGTTCATGGAACTGGTCAGCCACTTGCTGACGCAGATTCGCGGTGGCGAGATCACGGCGCTGGACGGCTTCATCCAGCAGAGCAGTAATTGGTTGCTGGGACGGGCAGCCCCACAAGATGTTTGCGAGTCGCGCCTCAAGGGCGATGTGTACCTGGAGAATTACGACGCCACGCGGTTCATGCTCTGCAAGCTGGAAGAGACACACCAAACCCGTGAAAACAAACGCGACCTGTGGGTGCATGACGCCAATGATCGCCCCGTTTTTACCGTCGAACACATCCTGCCGAAGACCGAAAACTTGGGGCCGGGCTGGGTGACGATGCTCGAAGGGAACCAGAAAGGCACTGCGGCTGCCATTCGCGAGCGCTGTGCGCACCAGCTCGGCAACCTGACCCTGAGTGGCTACAACTCCAAGCTCGGCACGATGGAATTCTTGAAGAAGCGCGATCGCAAGAACGATCAGGGTGATTTCATTGGCTACCGCAACGGCTTGTACCTGAATGCCGACTTGGCCAGCCGAGATGATTGGAACGAGGCCGCCATTACGGCGCGAACAGACAAGATGCTCAAGGAGGTGATGTCCATCCTGAGCCTGCGGGAGAACAAATGACGATTGCAGAATTCATTCGAGAAAGCGTGCTGCGGCCGCGCCTTAAGCAAGCGGGTGCCTTGGTGGTGTATGACGCCGACAAGCGCTACCGCGAGCAGTGCTTCGACCTAGCAGCCGAGAAGGTTCGGGTCATCGATGCATCTGAAAGCAGCATCGAAAGTCGCGAGGCTGCGCTGCTGGCACTGCGCGAGGTGGGGCAACCCAAGGCGCCACTGGAAGGTGTGTTGATCTATGTGCCCACCAAGCGCCCAGAAACCGACGAGCAGAAGCAAGCTGATCCATTCGCCGTATACGCAGAATGCGGCGCGGTGTTCCCGCAAGATGATGGGGACGAGTATCTGAGCCTGTGCCTGCGTGCTAAGCCAGATTACGCGACAGAAATTCGAAGCCTATTTGTGCGCGAACCACGACCGCAGTATGCGGTGATTGACGCCATTGGCGGCGGTGTGAGTTGGCCCCAGTTGCGAGCCACATTGCGGGTGGAGTCGGGCCGCGAGATTCTGGCCGCACTGCTGGCCCCGAGTGCCAGTCAATCCGAGGCACTCAAGGGGCAGGAGGGCTGGGTGCAAGAGGCGCTTGATTTCCTCCGAGCCACTCTGGGCCTGAGCGTGAAAACGCGCGGCAAGACCTGGTCCGCCCTGGCGGATGAGCTGTGGCGCTACGTACTGTTCAGCGAGTTCGTGTTTGATTTGCCGGTGGCGTTGCCGGACACCTTGAAGGGGGTGCCGCACGCACCGATGGAAGCCAAACCCATCGTCGAGGATGTGTGCGACCGTCTGCGCAGCGACCCGAAGTCACGCGCGATATACATCGAGCGCGCCGAGACCACCGAGGCGGAGCTCAACCTGACCGATCTGTGCGGTGCGATTGAAGACCTGGGCGAACGCGACACCTTCCCCTTCGAAGAGCGGACCTTCCTGCGCACTGCGATCAAGGGCATTGTCAGCGGTGACACCGATGCCACGCGCCGTGTGCTGACCCGCCACAAGAGTTCGGTATGGCTCGGCAAGGGCGAAAGCCAGGCCCAGTGGGAGCTGGTGCGGTCTGGCTTGAGCCTGGTTGAGGCCTGCGACGATTTTGAGCGCCAGCTACCGGATCACGCCCGCTCGCAAGCGGAGCTGATTGACTTCTACCTGGGCAGTCTGCGTGAAGCAGATCGCTTGCAGCGCGAGTTTGAGCAAGCCGCAGGCGACTTCCTCGACCAGCACGGCTTGATGCATGAAGTGATCAGCCAGGCTCGAGCGCGCTATCGGCGCCTGGCCGAAAAGGTCCAGGGCGTGTTCGTGAAGCACGTCGAGACTACGGGATGGCCGCCGACTGGGCGCCTGGCCAATGCCGATGCCTTTGATCGGCTGGTAGCTGATCGACTCAAGGAAAGCGGACGCAAAGTGGCCTACCTGATGGTGGACGCCCTGCGTTACGAGTTGGGCGTGGCCCTCGAAAAGCTGCTGGCGGAAGACGGTCCCGTCGAGTTGCAAGCGGCCTACGCACAGCTGCCGACCATCACCCTAGTGGGCATGGCGAGCTTGCTGCCGGGCGCTCGCACGGGTTTGACCCTGGCGCTGGAGAGCGACTCACTCCTGCCCAAGCTGGCGGGGGCGCCGGTGGGCAACGTCCCGCAGCGCATGAATGTGCTGGCCAAGCGGTATGGAGATCGCTTCGCGGAAATGCCGCTTAATGATTTTGTCCGTGGTAAGCCGAAGATCGCGGAGACCGTCGATCTGCTGGTGCTTCGCTCCACGGAAATCGACAGCCAACTGGAAAGCAACCCAGAGACAACGCTCGGGCTGATCCCTGGCACGCTGAAGCTGATCCGCGTGGCACTGCATAAGCTGCGTGGCATGGGCTTCAAAGAGGCGGTCATCGTCACCGACCACGGCTTCTTCCTGAACGCGCAAGCAGAAGCTGGCGATGTGTGCGTGAAACCGCAAGGCAAGTGGCCGGTGAATGCCCATGACCGCATGATGCTGGGCGACGGCACAGCGGATGGTCACAGCTTGGTTGTCAGTGCAGAGAAGGTCGGCATTCGCGGTGATTTCACCCAAGTGGCACTACCGCGCAGCATGGCGCCTTATCGCTCAGGGCACCTGTATTTCCACGGCGGAGCATCCCTGGCCGAGGCCGTTGTGCCGGTGTTGGTGGCCAGGTTGGATACCGCTGCTCATGCGGAACTGCGCAAGGTGGTGGTGGAGTTGAGCTACAAGAACGGCGCCAAACGAATAACTACGCGATTGCCGGTCATCGAAGTGATACTGGTGGCCGACGACATGTTCTCGCAAGACATGAGCGTGGAGATCTTGCTGGAAGCGCAAGACAGCAAGGGCAATGTGGTGGGAGAGCCGCGCCCAGGTGGCGATGTGAACCCCGCGACCAGAACTTTGACCCTGATGCCAGGCCAGCGCAAGCAGATTGCGCTGCGAATGGATGATGAGTTCAGAGGCAAGTTCTCGGTCAAAGCGCTGAACCCAACGACTCTGGCTGCCTACAGCAATCTGGCGCTTGAAACCGACTATACGGAATGAGCCCTATGGACGAACTCGACCAAAAACTAAACGCCACATTCGACGGCAAGGTGCTTCGCAAAGACCTGCTGCATCGAATCAAAAAAGGCACCAACGTCCCGACGTTCGTCCTGGAGTTCCTCCTTGCCAAGTATTGCGCCAGCAATGACCAGGCAGAGATGGATGCTGGCATGGAGGCCGTGCTGTCGTCACTGCAGGAGAACTACGTTAGGCCGGACGAGGCCAACGCCGCGCAGTCCAAGGTCGCCACCAAGGGCAAGCATCGCTTCATCGACAAGGTCCATGTCCGTTACGTCGAAAAAGAAAAGCGCCACTGGGCATCGCTGGAGAACTTCAACTCGCAACGCATCGCGATTGGTGAAAAATTCTACCGCGACAACGACAGGTTGCTGGAAGGTGGCATTTGGGCGGAGGTGACCCTGGCGCACAACGACATAGATGAAGACGACTATGCGTTTTCCATTGAGGATCTGCGGCCGATCCAGCTGACTCGTTTTGACTTCGACCGTTATGCAGAGGGGCGCGGGGCATTCACGCGTGATGAGTGGCTCGCGGCGGTGTTACGCTCTGTGGGACTGGAACCCAGCAAGCTCTCGAAGCGCGTGCAGATGCACTTCATCGCCAGGTTGGCTGCGCTGGTTGAGCCCAACTACAACTACATCGAGCTGGGACCACGCGGCACCGGCAAGTCCTATTTCTTCAGTGAATTCTCGCCCTACGCCACCTTGATCTCGGGCGGCCAAGCGACCAAGGCAACGCTGTTCTACAACAACGCGCGCCGCAAGGTGGGCTTGGTTGGCTTCTGGGACACGGTTGCCTTTGACGAGGTTGGCGGGATCAAAGTGCGCGATCCGGACACCATCCAGATCATGAAGGACTTCATGGCCAACGGGCGCTTTTCGCGCGGGGCTGAGGTTATTGCTGATGCCAGTTTGAGCTTCGTTGGCAACATCGACGTGTCCGTGCAGCAGGTGGTCAACTCTAACGAGCACGATCTTTTCCAGCCGTTGCCGCCAGAGCTCGACTTGGCCGTGATGGACCGTTTCGCCGCGTACATTCCAGGCTGGGAGATGCCGAAGAACAGCAGCGAGTTCCTGACCAGCAACTACGGCTTCATCACTGATTATTTGGCCGAGGCCTTCCACTACCAGTTCAAGCACACGAATCGGTATGAGGAAGTGAGCAAGCGCATTCGGCTCGGTAAATCAATCGAGGGGCGCGACGAGAAAGGTATCAAGAAGACCGTCTGTGCATTCTTGAAGGTGCTGCACCCCAACGGGCCGCCGACGGATGAGGAGTTCGAGGAATACGTGGCCTATGCCACGGAGTGCCGCCGCCGCGTCAAGGAGCAGATGAACAAGCGCAAACCGGATGACGAGTTTGCCCGGATCAATCTGTCTTACTTCAAGGCCAGCGGTGAGGAGGTGGTGGTCTTCTGCCCTGAGTCCAAAGATGCATCGGCAACACAGGAGCCAGCTCGCCGTCGCTTGAATCAGGCGGATGGGCAGCCGACTGAGGCAGTCGAAGTGCAACCCACTGCACAAGCGGCACCTGCTGCACTGGAGACTCCAGCGGGCCCGACCCCGGTATCACCGGCCCCGGCTTCGATTGCGGTTGGGCCGTCACCGATCGAGCTCAAGGAACAGCACTTCACCATCCTCTATGGCGACACCGGGTACAGCTATGAGTCGATCCTCGGCCCCTACCTCCAAGGCGCGAAGTCTGTCGTGATCGAAGATCCGTACATTCGTCTGCAACACCAGATTCAGAATTTCGTGCGCTTCTGCGAAACGGTGCTGAAGGCTGGAACCGTGAAGAAGATCAGCCTGATCACCGGCTACGACGATAAGACCCAGTTGGCCGACATCGCTGAGAAGCTCGATGAGTTGAAGCAGAGCCTGCTGGAATTGGATGTCGAGCTGGAAGTGAAGTTGAACCCGAACATGCACGACCGAGAGATTCGTATCGACAACGGCTGGGTGATCAAGATTGGCCGGGGGTTGGACTTCTTCCAAAAGCCCGGAGGGTGGTTCGAGGTAGGCGTAAATGATCTCAGTTTGCGTAAATGTCTTGAGACCAAGGTTGATATATTCAGGGTTGGAATAAATATTTGACCTGATTTTCCATAAAAGAAATTCAGTTTAATTTTATTAATATGATTGTAAAAAATCTCAAGCACATATCATTTTGATGAGGCTGGCGGCTGCTGGCTTCGCGTGTAGATGCTCCGCGATGATGCATCTGCTTTGGATATGGCTGTATGAAAGAAAGATCCGATTGTCTGTACTGTGTTTTGGTCGTCGCAGCATCCATCATCGCTGCGGTTGCTCGATGTGCTCTGTCTTCGGGCAGTGAAGACATCGACCCTTTTAATTGATACTGCATTGGCATACGCACAAGGCCCGGCATCGTCCGGGCCTTGTGCGTTTGTGCCGTAAGAAGCGAGGAAAATACGATGCATCTGGTTGAAACAATGGCCTATGCCGGTGCTAAGCCGTGGCACGGTCTGGGCAATAGGCTTGAACAGCAACAGCCCATTGAGGTCTGGAAGCGTCAGGCAGGCATGGATTGGCAGATCGAGGACTCCGAGGTCCGCTTCATCACGGGTAGCAATGCCATCGGTGCCATCCACTCCTTCCCGGAGCAGAAAGTGCTCTATCGCTCCGATACCAGGGAGCCGTTGGCAGTCGTCTCCAAGCGGTTCAAGGTGGTCCAGCCGGGAGAGATCCTGGAGTTCTACCGTAATCTGACGCAGCACAGTGGCTTTGAACTGGAGACGGCGGGTGTGCTCAAGGGTGGCAAGAAGTTCTGGGCCATGGCTCGTACGGGCCAGAGCACGTCGCTGAAGGGGCGTGACCGGGTGGATGGCTATCTTTTGCTTGCTACTGCCTGTGACGGCACGTTGGCCACCACGGCGCAGTTCACCTCGGTGCGGGTGGTGTGCAACAACACCTTACAGATCGCTCTGGGAGACAGCAGCGGAGCCATCAAGGTCCCGCACCGCAGTCAGTTCGACCCGGATGCTGTGAAGCGCCAGTTGGGGATCACCGTCTCGACCTGGGACAACTTCGTGTCTCGCATGAAAGCCATCTGTGACCGTCCAGTTGACCCCGATACGGTCGATGGTCTGTTGCGACGGGTGCTTACCTACCAAGGCCAGGGCACCACCGCTGAGGTCGTCAACGAGCAGGCGCTGGCCAGTGTCCGTGCCCTGTATGAGGGCGGCGGTCGAGGCGCGTTGTTGCCTTCCAGCCGTGCAACGGCCTGGGGCGTACTCAACAGCGTCACGGAGTACGTTGACCACCACCGACGAGCTCGTAGCGATGATCACCGCCGTGATGCGGCATGGTTCGGTGCTGGAGCTCAGCTCAAGCAGCGCGCGTGGGATGAAGTGATGAAGTTGGTGGCCTGATGGAAGCGCAGGCCTATCACATGACCACATTAGGGGCCGGATCCAATGAGGAGGAGAGCAGGATCCGGGTACGTGAGGACAGGACGATTGCGAGGGCGCTGCAGATCCTGCAGAAACGGGCATCGTTGCCAGGGGAGGTGCTGGGAGGAGCAACCCAGGGTGCATTGTTCTTCCGGCTACGTCTGGGAGGCGAAAACCGCGAGCATTTCGAGGTTGCCTTTCTCAACACGCAGTTCCAGCTCATCGCAGTTGAGCGGCTTTTCTCAGGGACGATTGATGCAGCCGAGGTCCATCCTCGGATCGTGGTTCAGAGGGCACTTGCCCACAATGCATCGGCGGTACTCATGGCTCACAACCATCCAAGCGGTAGCTTGCAGCCCTCTGCGTCAGATCGGGCAGTCACGGCGCGGCTGAAGGCTGCCTTGGACACCGTGGACGTGAGGCTGTTGGACCATTTCGTTGTCACCAGCCATGAGGTGGTCTCGATGGCCTCTCAAGGCATGGTCTGACAGAGCTGCAGCGATCAGTGCTGTCGCTTCGCCCATTCATCTTGCCCACATCGATAGCTTGAAATGAAAGACCTGACCAAGGCCGCCCATCAAGGCGGCCTTTTCTATTCCGGAGATTGCCAATGAGCAAGCACACCGCGTTGCGTTTGGTTGATACGCGTTCACTGGATCGCCAGCAGTGGCTGGAGGTCCGCAATGGCGGCATCGGTAGTTCGGATGCTGCCACCGCCGTCGGGTTGAACCCTTACAAGAGCCAGCTGGAGCTGTGGCAGGAGAAGACGGGCCGCAAGCCAATCGAAGAGATCCCCCCTGGACAAGAGGATCCCCGGTACTGGGGAACCCTGCTCGAACCCATGGTGGCCACGGCCTACCAGGAGCGCACGGGGAACCGGGTACGTCGGGTCAACGCCGTTCTGCAGCACCCGACCTTTCCGCACATGCTGGCCAACCTCGATCGAGAGGTAATTGGTTCCCCGGGGGTCCAAATCCTTGAGTGCAAGACAGCAGGGGAGTTCGGCTCTCGGTTGTGGAAAGACGGGGTTCCCGAGTACGTGCAGCTGCAGGTACAGCATCAGTTGGCAGTGACGGGGAAGCAGGCAGCAGATGTGGCAGTGCTGCTGTGTGGCCAGGCGCTGAGGATCCACCGTATTGAGCGAGACGAAGAGATCATCAGCCGCTTGGTGGTATTGGAGGTCCGGTTCTGGGAGCACGTCATCAATGACATCGAGCCACCAGCCGATGGCTCGGAGTCAGCGGCCAGGGCGTTGCGGAGCTTGTACCCAGGCAAGGACACCGTTGTCGATTTCAGTCAGGACCCGGAATTGGTCGAGACCTTCACCAACCTTGTCTCGTTCACTGAGGCAGTTGCAGAGCAGGAACAGCAGGTAGAACTGCTCAAGCAGACACTGCAGCAAGCCATGGGGGACGCTTCCATTGCCCGGTTCGGCTCACTGGGAGAAGTCATCTACCGCCGTAGTAAGGATGGCACGTCACTGGATACCAAGCGGCTCGCAGCCGAGCACCCGGAGATCGCTGCGGCCTACACGGCAGTCCGTCCGGGGTCGCGCCGATTCCGGATCAACACCACGATCAAAGAGGTCACATCATGCTGAAGGGACTGGCCATAACGCCGCCCGTGATTGGGCGTATTTCCATCGGCCGGGTAGTAGAGCGCAATGGCAAGCGGCTGCCCGAAAAGGACGACCAGTTCACCCTCACCAGCCAGGTACAGAACCGTGATGGCTGGGTGCTGCACCCGCTGGATGAAGAGCTGCGGAAGGCATCGGAGGGTAACAAGCTGCGATCCATCCCGGTGCGCCTGCTCTTCGACGATCCAACCCTGAACCTCCGGGCTGACTATTCGCTGTTCAATCGCGAGAACGGAAGACCGCTGTGTGTAGGCAATGGAGACACCTGCCGGCGTGCTGGGCCTGAAGGCATGGAGACGTTGCCTTGTCCTGGTCCGGATGGGTGTCAGTTTGCCAGTGGGGGCTGCAAAGCCTATGCCCGCTTGAATGTGGTCATTGGGGACGGGGCGGGGGATGTGATGGGTAGCTTTGTTCTGCGCACCACCTCCTACAACACCATCCGCACACTGGCAGCACGGCTGCACTACCTCAGTGCAGTGTCGGGCGGAAGGCTGTCTTGTCTGCCGCTCGAGCTGAAGCTGCGGGGCAAGTCCACGACGATGAGCTACCGATCAGCGATCTACTACGTCGATCTGGTGGTTCGGAGCGGGCTGACGCTCGAACAGGCTGTCGCAGAGGCGATTGAGCGACACGCAACAAGAGCTGCAGCGGGGATCGACCAAGCTGCACTGGATGAGGCGGCGAGACAGGGCTTCGCTAACGGGGCCTTCGAGGACCTGGACGAAGACGTGCCGGCCGTGGTCGAGGAGTTCTATCCATCAGGCCAGGGTGAAGTTGTGCAGGTATCAGCGAACGGAAGTCTCAAGGACAGACTGAAAGCGCAAGCGTCTCGGTTGGTGTCGTAGGAGAGCCGTACCGGTACGGATCTGTATCAGGTACGGACAAGAGGCAGTTCAGGTCCTGAGCGGACATCGGATGGAACGGACCGGTTTGTGGGCGCAAAGGACGAGACATGCCAGGGAGCGAAAGCTCCCTGGTATGTAAGTGTTTGATTTTTCTTTGATCTGGTCGGTTGTGCGCGTCCCTGGAAAAAACCTGGATTTTTTTT
>NZ_JAOCLC010000014.1:0-82045 GCF_029845105.1 Stenotrophomonas sp. GD03654
GGACCCACCCGCAGGCTCTCGACGGTTTCCTGCGTGCGCGGTTGCTGTAAAGCCGAGCCCATGCCCGGCTCTGGCCGAAGCCGGAGGGAAAGGAAGAGCAAAAGCAAAAGCAAAAGCAAAAGCAAAAGCAGCCAAGCATGGCTTGGCTCTACCAGAAGCGGTCATGCGTGCGCTCGCGGCTGTTGGGTCCGCCTTGTAGCGAGCCAAGCACCGCAGGGGAATCAGGGGCGAAGAGGCGCGGGTGTCTGAGCGAAGCGAGTTCCGCGCCGTCCCCTGATTCGCCGAGGAGCGCAGGGCACCGGCGCGCAGCGCCGGCTCGCGGATGGCGGCGCGTTTCTTTTGGTTACTTTTCTTTTCGCGCGAAAAGAAAAGTGACACCCCACCGCGGTCGCGGAAAGAGCCCGCCGGGCATGGCCCGGCGCTACGGGCGCGTGGGCGCGCGGAAATCCACTTATTGCAGGTCGCGAAGATTCAATTTCCGCAGCGTCGGGTTCTTCCATGCGGTGATCCCGGCCACGCTCAGCACGGCGAATCCACCCAGCACCACGGCCGGCACCAGGCCGAGCAGCTTCGCCATCGTGCCGGCATAGAACGCGCCCAGCTCGTTGGACGAACTGATGAAGATGCCGTTGATCGACGACACCCGTCCGCGCATCTCTTCCGGCGTGGCCAACTGCAGGATGGTCGAGCGGATCACCACCGAGACGCCATCGAAGGCCCCATAGAACAGCAGGATCAGCGCCGACAGCCAGAAGTGCTGCGACAGGCCGAAGCCGATCACGCACAGGCCGAACCCACCCACCGCGAACAGCAGCACGCGGCCTGCATTGCGATGCAGCGGGTGGCGGGCCAGCCACAGGCCCACGCACACCGAACCGAGTGCCGGCATCGCGCGCAGGATGCCCAGGCCCTCCGGACCGTGGTGCAGGATTTCGTGCAGGAAGGCCGGCAGCATCGCCACCACACCGCCCAGCAGAACCGAGAACATGTCCAGCGCCATCGCCCCGACCATGATCCGGTTGCCGACCACGAAGCGCGCGCCTTCGGCGATGCTCTTGAAGATGGGCGCGGCAGGACCGGTGTGCACCGGTTCTTCCACCTTCAACGTAGCCAGGCAGGCCATCGCCACCAGCGCAAAGGCTGTTGCCACCGCGTAGGACAGGCCCTTGCCACCGAAGCCGACCAGCACGCCGCCCAGTGCCGGACCGGCAACCATGCCGGCCTGGAACACCACCGCGCCGAGGCCGGCGCCGCGCGCGAACTGGTCGCGGGCCAGCACGCGGGCGAACAACGCGTTGTAGATCGGCGACAGGAAGGCGCGGACCATGCCGGTCAGGGCGATGGCCGCATAGATGGGCCACACGCCTTCGAACGGCAGCCAGCCCTTGGCCACGCTGGTCAGCACCAGCGCGGTGGCGATCAGTCCGGAGCAGGCCGCCATGCCCAACCGGCGCCGCGGCAGGTGGTCGACCAGATAGCCGGCGAATGGCGCCACGCAGAAGAACGGCAGAACCTCGGCCAGGCCGATCAGTCCCAGCGAGAACGGATTGCGGGTGACTTCGTAGATATGCCAACCGACGGTGACCGCCACCACCTGGTAGGACAGCATCGCGAAGATGCGGTAGGCCAGCAGCTTGGCGAAGCCGGGCCGGGACAGCAGGCCCAGCGCGGTGTCTTCGGCTGTGGCAGGCTCGCTCACGACGGATCGCGCTGCAGCTGCGCCTGCGCGGTCTCGCGGATGAAGGCCAGCATCGCCGCCACACCGTTGCTGCGGGTGGGGGAGAGGTGGCGGGCCAGGCCGATGTCCTGGATGTAGCTCGGTTCGGTGGCGAGGATCTCCTGCGCCGAGCGCCCGGAGTACACACGCAGGGCCAGGAAGATTAGGCCGGAAACGATGGCCGAATCACTGATGGCATGGAAGCGCAGCGACTGCGCGTTGCCTTCCGGCACGATCCAGACCATCGACTGGCAGCCGAGCAGGCGATGCTCTTCGGTCTTCCATTCTTCCGGGAAGGCCGGCAGCTTGCGGCCGAGGTCGATCAGGTACTGGTAGCGCTCGGACCAGTCGCCGAAGAAGCCGAATTCCTCGGCGATGGCGGTCTGTGCCTCGGCGGCGGTGGGTTCAAGCGGGAACGGGGAGTCGGTCACAACGGTCTCTACGGTGGGGCGTGGCCGGCGGACCGGCCACGGGGCAGGGCAGGTCAGCCGCGCTTGCGCGACCAGCGCACGCCCTGCGGGGTGTCTTCCAGCACGATGCCTTCGGCGGCCAACTGGTCGCGGATGGCATCGGAACGGGCGAAGTCGCGGGCCTTCTTGGCGGCGGCACGCTCGTCGATCAGGCCCTGGATGCGGGCATCGTCGCCGCCGTCGCTGGCCGCAGTGCCGAACCACTGTGCCGGGTCGGCCTGCAGCAGGCCCAGCGCCAGGCCCGCACCAAGAAGCTCGCCCTTCAGGCGTGCCTGTTCGGCCGGGTCGGTGGCCCGGCGTGCATCGGCGGCGATGCGGGCCACTTCGGCCAGCGCCTGTGGGGTGTTCAGGTCGTCGTCCAGGGTCGCCTCGACCGTGGACGGGATCGCCACGACCGCGTCGACCGATGCCAGTTCGCGCAGGGTGCCGTACAGGCGGTCCAGGGTGCGCACCGATTGTTCGATCAGGCCGTCGGACCAGTCCAGCGGCTGCCGGTAATGGGCCGACAGCAGGGCCAGGCGCAGCGCTTCCGGCGGATGCTGGCGCACCAGATCGTGCACGCGCTCGATGTTGCCCAGCGACTTGCTCATCTTGGCGCCGCCGAAGTTGAGCATGCCGTTGTGCAGCCAGAAGCGGGCGAAGATCTTGCCGCCGTGGGCGCATTCGCTCTGCGCGATCTCATTTTCGTGGTGCGGGAACTGCAGGTCGACGCCGCCGGCGTGGATGTCGATGGTCTCGCCCAGATGGGCGGCGGCCATCGCCGAGCATTCGATATGCCAGCCCGGGCGGCCACGGCCCCACGGCGATTCCCAGCCGGGCAGGTCGTCGCTGGACGGCTTCCACAGCACGAAGTCGCCCGGGTCGCGCTTGTACGGGGCCACGTCGACGCGGGCGCCCGCCAGCATTTCATCCGGGTCGCGGCGCGAGAGCTTGCCGTAGCTCTCGAAGCTGGCCACCGCGAACAGCACATGGCCTTCGGCGGCGTAGGCATGACCATCGGCGATCAGCTGTTCGATCATGGTGATGATCTGCGGCATGTGCGCGGTCACTTCCGGCTCGATGTCCGGCGGCACCACGCCCAGCGCGGCCATGTCTTCACGGTAGGCGGCGGCGAACCTGTCGGTGATGGTGCTGATCGGCACCCCCTGCTCACGTGCAGCGGTGTTGATCTTGTCGTCCACGTCGGTGATGTTGCGCGCGTAGCGCAGGCCACCGAAACGGCGCCGCAGCAGGTCGGCCAGCACCCCGAACACCACCGGGCCACGGGCGTTGCCGATGTGTACGTAGTTGTAGACCGTCGGGCCGCACACATACAGGGTCGGACAGGCCGGGTCGAGCGGAGTGAACGGTTCGAGCTGGCGAGTCAGGTTGTTGTGCAGGCGCAGGGTCATGGGGCTGTGGCTGGGGGACAAGCCTGTGATTTTAGAACGTGTCGGCCCCCTTTGGGGGCACCGCCTGCCACCGGTGGACGCCGGGTCCGCCCAAGGTGGGGTGGGCAGGAGCAGCGTGGACGGGTAATGTTCAGCCCCTTGCGCTCGCCACTGCCTACACTATTGCCGTGTCCTTGCCCCCTTCGCCAATGAAATCCACCGCGTTGCTGACCCTGGCCTGCCTGTCGGCGCTGGCCGCCGTGGCCCAGGCGCAGGAGGCCGAGCCCCGCAACCGGGTGGTGATCGTGGAGAACGTGAAGTTCGACTACGCGCAGGTGCTGAACGTCGAGCCCGTGTTCCAGACCCTCCGCGCGACCCGTACCGAAGAGCACTGCGAGCCGGTCTCGACCCGGACTCTGGCGCCGGTCAATGTCACCGGCGAGGAGCCGGTCGAGGACAAGGGCCGGATCAGCCGCTTCTGGGACTCGGTGCGCTCGATGTTCAAGCGCAGCGATGAAGAGGTCTCCGAGGACACCGCCGCCGAGTCACCGGCCCCGGCGCCGGCACCGGCCAACAACGGCCCGATGCTGACCCGCGACTGCCGCATCGTGCCGGTGGGGCGTGAATTCCGCAGGCCCATCGCCTACGACGTGGATTACGTCTACAAGGGCACCAAGTACCGCTCGCGGCTGCCGGAAGACCCCGGCAACCGGCTCAAGATCCGGGTGTCGATCACCCCCTGGGTCGGCCCCGAGCAGGGCACAGCCAGCAACCCCTGATTCTGCGACCCCGGCCCCTTGCGCCGGCCCCAGCCGCATGCAAAGATAATTGACCATGAAGCTCACCGACTTCCAGCACGACAGCAGCGCAGCCCGACAGGCGTCGGGCATGACCTCGCGTGCGCGTCGACCGGAACCCCACATCCTGGCTGGGTAACCGGAGCTTTTTGCTGTTCGTCCGAAAAAAACCCAGCTGCCCGGCTGGGTTTTTTCGTTTCTGCGTTCTGAAAGCTGCAACTGCAACCTTTTCGTTCCACCTTTGCTTCCTGTTTTCCCTTCCACCGCGTCGAACCCGGCGCCGCCACGCAAGGAAAGATGATGTCCCCCATGCACTTCCTGAACACCCAGGACTGGAGCCGCAGTGATCTCGACGCGCTGCTGACCCAGGCCGCGCTGTTCAAGCGCAACAAGCTCGGCGACCAGCTCAAGGGCAAGTCGATCGCGCTGGTGTTCTTCAACCCGTCCATGCGCACCCGCACCAGCTTCGAACTGGGCGCGTTCCAGCTCGGCGCCCACGCGGTGGTGCTGCAGCCGGGCAAGGATGCGTGGCCGATCGAGTTCAACCTCGGCACGGTGATGGACGGCGACACCGAAGAGCACATCGCTGAAGTGGCCAAGGTGCTGGGCCGTTACTGCGACATCATCGCCGTGCGCGCGTTCCCCAAGTTCATCGACTGGGCCTACGACCGCCAGGACATCGTCCTCAACAGCTTCGCCAAGTACTCGCCGGTGCCGGTCATCAACATGGAGACCATCACCCACCCGTGCCAGGAGCTGGCCCACATCATGGCCCTGCAGGAGCACTTCGGCACCCAGGACCTGCGTGGCAAGAAGTATGTGCTGACCTGGACCTATCACCCCAAGCCGCTGAACACTGCCGTGGCCAACTCGGCGCTGACCATCGCCACCCGCATGGGCATGGACGTGACCCTGCTGTGCCCGACCGCCGACTACATCCTCGACGAACGCTACATGGGCTGGGCCGAGCAGAACGTGGCCGAGAGCGGCGGTTCGCTGAAGATCAGCCATGACATCGACAGCGCCTATGCCGGTGCCGACGTGGTCTACGCCAAGAGCTGGGGCGCGCTGCCGTTCTTCGGCAACTGGGAGCCGGAAAAGCCGATCCGCGACCAGTTCAAGCACTTCATCGTGGACGAGCGGAAGATGGCGCTGACCAACAACGGTGTGTTCAGCCACTGCCTGCCGCTGCGCCGCAATGTGAAGGCCACCGACGCGGTGATGGATTCGCCGCAGTGCATCTCCATCAACGAAGCCGAGAACCGCCTGCATGTGCAGAAGGCGATCATGGCGGCGGTTGCCGGGCGCTAGATCGAACAAGGGGGTAGAGCCGACCGTTGGTCGGCTGCTCCCGCAGCGGCGCATCCAACATTCCAGCCGACCAACGGTCGGCTCTACCGAATTCTCATCCCCCAAGTGGACCTGACCCCCATGAGCAACAAAGACGTCGTTCTCGCCTTCTCCGGCGGCCTGGATACCAGCTTCTGCGTGCCGTATCTGCAGGAGCGCGGCTACAACGTGCACACCGTGTTCGCCGATACCGGCGGCGTGGATGATGAAGAGCGCGATTTCATCGAGAAGCGTGCCGCCGAGCTGGGCGTGACCAGCCACGTCACCGTCAACGGTGGCCCTGCCATCTGGGAAGGCTTCGTCAAGCCGTTCGTATGGGCCGGCGAAGGCTACCAGGGCCAGTACCCGCTGCTGGTCTCGGACCGCTACCTGATCGTCGATGCCGCGCTGAAGCGTGCCGCCGAACTGGGCACCAACATCATCGCCCACGGCTGCACCGGCATGGGCAACGACCAGGTCCGCTTCGACCTGGCCGTGAAGGCGCTGGGTGACTACCAGATCATCGCGCCGATCCGCGAGATCCAGAAGGAACACACCCAGACCCGCGCCTACGAGCAGAAGTACCTGGAAGAGCGTGGTTTCGGCGTGCGCGCCAAGCAGCAGGCCTACACCATCAACGAGAACCTGCTGGGCCTGACCATGTCCGGCGGCGAGATCGACCGTTGGGAAGCTCCGGGCGAGGGTGCCCGTGGCTGGTGCGCGCCGCGCAGCGAGTGGCCGGAACAGGCGCTGACCGTCACCCTGAAGTTCGTCGAAGGCGAAGCCGTCGAACTGAACGGCAAGGCGCTGCCGGGTGACCAGATCCTGGCTCAGCTCAACAAGCTGTTCGCCCCGTACGGCGTTGGCCGCGGCGTCTACACCGGCGATACCGTGATCGGCCTGAAGGGCCGCATCGTCTTCGAGGCTCCGGGCCTGGTTTCGCTGCTGGCCGCGCACCGCGCGCTGGAAGATGCGGTCCTGACCAAGCAGCAGAACCGCTTCAAGCCGGACGTGGCACGCAAGTGGGTGGAGCTGGTGTACGAAGGCTTCTACCACGACCCGCTGAAGACCGACATCGAAGCCTTCCTCAAGTCCTCGCAGGCCAAGGTCAACGGCGAAGTGGTGCTGGAAACCCGTGGTGGCCGCGTCGATGCAGTGGCGGTGAAGTCGCCGCATCTGCTCAACACCAAGGGCGCCACCTACGCGCAGTCGGCCGACTGGGGCGTGGAGGAGGCCGAAGGCTTCATCAAGCTGTTCGGCATGAGCTCGACGCTTTACGCGCAAGTCAATCGCTGAGCGATTGAATTGCGCGCACGTCTCCCGCGCATTCCACCTTAACCCTGCGCCGTTGGCGCGCCCCCTTCAACAAGAAGGGGGCTCTCCACCAGACGCATCACGGTAGCGCCGGGCCATGCCCGGCGGAATTCCACAGGATCTTTGTTTCATGCTTGAACAGACGCTCGATCACCTGCAGGCCCTGGTGTCCTTCGACACCCGCAACCCGCCGCGTGCGATCACCACCGGTGGCATCTTCGATTACCTGCGCGCGAACCTGCCCGGCTTCAACGTCGAGGTGATCGACCATGGCGCGGGCGCAGTCAGCCTGTACGCCGTGCGCGGGACGCCGAAGTACCTGTTCAACGTGCACCTGGATACCGTGCCGGACTCGCCGCACTGGAGTGCCGACCCTCTTGTGATGCGCCGCCTGGACGACCGTGTGGTCGGTCTGGGCGTGTGTGACATCAAGGGCGCTGCCGCTGCGCTGGTGGCGGCGGCCAACGCCAGCGATGGCGATGCCGCCTTCCTGTTCTCCAGCGACGAAGAAGCCAACGATCCGCGCTGTATCGCCGCGTTCCTGGCCCGTGGCCTGCCATACGAAGCGGTGCTGGTGGCCGAGCCGACCATGAGCGAGGCGGTGCTCGCGCACCGTGGCATCAGCTCGGTACTGATGCAGTTCGCCGGCCGCGCCGGGCATGCTTCGGGCAAGCAGGATGCGGCCGCCAGTGCGCTGCATCAGGCCATGCGCTGGGGCAACCGTGCGCTGGACCACGTGGAATCGCTGGC
This sequence comes from Stenotrophomonas sp. GD03654, assembly GCF_029845105.1. Taxonomy (NCBI): domain Bacteria; kingdom Pseudomonadati; phylum Pseudomonadota; class Gammaproteobacteria; order Lysobacterales; family Lysobacteraceae; genus Stenotrophomonas; species Stenotrophomonas sp. GD03654. Next base: position 7,748 of record NZ_JAOCLC010000014.1, read on the forward strand.
TTCGGCGCGCTTCGGCGGGCTGACCGGCCTGCGCTTCAACATCGGTCGCGTCGAAGGTGGGATCAAGGCCAACATGATCGCACCGGCTGCCGAAGTACGGTTCGGCTTCCGCCCGTTGCCATCGATGGACATCGATGGCCTGCTGGCGACCTTCGCCGGTTTCGCCGAACCGGAAGCGGCGGTATTCACCGAAACCTTCCGTGGCCCCAGCCTGCCGGCCGGCGACATCGCCGAAGCCGAGAACCGCCGCCTGCTGGCACGTGACGTGGCCGATGCGCTGGACCTGCCGATCGGCAATGCCGTGGACTTCTGGACCGAGGCCTCGCTGTTCTCCGCCGGTGGTTACACCACGCTGGTGTTCGGCCCGGGTGACATCGCCCAGGCCCACACCGCCGATGAGTTCGTGACGCTGGAACAACTGCAGCGCTACACCGACGCCGTGCACCGCATCATCGCCGCCGGCGCCTGATTATTCCCTTTCCGACGAAACCGAAATGTCTCCTGCCCTCCAGCCCCACCGCCAGACCCGCCAGACCATCGTGCGCCTGCTCTCCAGCATGGCCAGCGCGAAGGAGATCAGCCAGTACCTCAAGCGCTTTTCGCAGCTGGATGCCAAGCGCTTCGCCGTGGTCAAGGTCGGCGGCGCGGTGCTGCGCGACGACCTCGACGCGCTGACCTCTTCGCTGTCGTTCCTGCAGGAAGTCGGGCTGACCCCGATCGTGCTGCACGGCGCCGGCCCGCAGCTGGATGCCGAACTGTCGGCCGCCGGTATCGAGAAGCAGACCGTCAACGGCCTGCGCGTGACTTCGCCGGAAGCGCTGGCGATCGTGCGCCGGGTGTTCCAGCAGTCCAACCTGCGCCTGGTCGAGGCGCTGCAGCAGAACGGTGCGCGTGCCACCTCCATCACCGGTGGTGTGTTCGAGGCCGAGTACCTGGACGTGGACACCTACGGCCTGGTCGGTGAGGTGAAGAAGGTCAACCTGGCGCCGATCGAAGCCAGCCTGCGCGCCGGTTCGATCCCGGTCATCACCAGCCTGGGTGAGACCGCAGGCGGCCAGATCCTCAACGTCAACGCCGACTTCGCCGCCAACGAACTGGTGCAGGAACTGCAGCCATACAAGATCATCTTCCTGACCGGTACCGGCGGCCTGCTGGACGAGCAGGGCAACGTGATCGATTCGATCAACCTGTCCACCGAGTACGACCACCTGATCGCGCAACCGTGGATCCACGGCGGCATGAAGGTGAAGATCGAACAGATCAAGGATCTGCTCGATCGCCTGCCGCTGGAATCGTCGGTGTCGATCACGCGTCCGGCCGACCTGGCCAAGGAACTGTTCACCCACAAGGGCTCGGGCACGCTGGTGCGCAAGGGCGAAAAAGTGCTGCGCGCCACCGCCTGGGACGAACTGGACCTGCCGCGCCTGAAGGGTCTGATCGAATCCAGCTTCGGCCGCACCCTGGTGCCGGACTATTTCCAGAAGACCAGGCTGCTGCGCGCCTACGTCAGCGAGAACTACCGCACCGCGGTCATCCTCACTGATGAAGCTGAAGGCGTGTACCTCGACAAGTTCGCCGTGCTCGACGACGCACAGGGCGAAGGCCTCGGCCGTGCGGTCTGGAACGTGATGCTGGAAGAAACGCCGCAGCTGTTCTGGCGCTCGCGCCATGGCAACCCGATCAATCACTTCTACTACGCCGAGTCCGATGGCTGCTACAAGCAGGATCAGTGGAAGGTGTTCTGGTTCGGTGCCGATGGCATCGACCGGATCAAGACCTATGTCGATCATTGCGCGCAGCGCACCCCGAGCCTGCAGGGCTGAGCAATGAGCAACCTCGATGCCTGGAACACGGTTCCTACCCTGCGCGGCCAGCACGTAACCCTGCAGCCGCTGCAGATGGAACACGTGCCCGGCCTGCGCGATGCGCTTGAAGGCAGCGGCCTGGACCAGCTCTGGTACACCCAGGTGCCGTCGCCGGAACAGGCCGAGACCTATGTGCGGGCCGCGCTGCAGGCGCAGAGCGAAGGCAAGGTGCTGCCGTTCGTGATCCGTGATGCGGCTGGCGGAATCGTCGGCAGTACCCGTTTCTATGACATGGATGCCGGTGTGCCGAAACTCAGCCTCGGCTACACCTGGTATGCGCCGCGCGTGCAGCGTACCGGCGCCAACACCGAAGCCAAGCTGTTGCTGCTGCAGCACGCCTTCGAAACGCTGGGCTGCATCAGCGTGGTGCTGGAAACCAGCTGGTTCAACGCCACCTCGCGCACTGCCATCGCCCGCCTCGGCGCCAAGCAGGACGGCGTGCTGCGCAACCACAAGCGGCATGCCGATGGCACGCCGCGCGATACCGTCATCTTCTCCATCATCGATGCGGAATGGCAGGGCGTGAAGCGCCACCTGCAGTACCGCCTGGACAGTCACGCATGAACGATTCGACTTTCACCCTGGGCATCGTCGGTGCCCGCGGCCATACCGGCGCCGAGCTGATCAAGCTGGTGGCCGCCCACCCACGGCTGAAACTGGCTTTCGTCTCCTCGCGCGAGCGCGCCGGGCAGCGCCTGTCCGACCACCACCCGGAATTCCAGGGCGAGCTGCAGTACGAAAACCTGGACGCCGACGCGGTGGCGGCCAAGGGCGTGGACGCGGTGATCCTGGCCCTGCCCAATGGCCTGGCCGCACCGTTCGTGGCCGCGCTTGAAACCGCGAAACCGGACACCGTCATCGTCGACCTCTCCGCCGACTACCGTTTCGACAACAGCTGGTACTACGGCTTGCCGGAGCTGACCCGCGGCCGCTACAACGGCCAGAAACACATCAGCAACCCGGGCTGCTATGCCACGGCGATGCAGCTGGCGGTGCATCCGCTGCTGGACCTGCTGGCCGGTCCGCCGCAGTGCTTCGGTGTCTCCGGCTACTCCGGCGCCGGTACCACGCCGTCGGACAAGAACAACGTCGAACTGCTGGCCGACAACCTGATGCCCTACGCGCTGACCAACCACGTGCACGAGCGCGAGGTGTCGGTGCAGCTGGGTGTGGCTGTTGAATTCATGCCACATGTTGCGCCGCATTTCCGTGGCATCACGCTTACCGCCAACCTGTGGCTGAACCGCGTGCAGACCCGCGAACAGATCGTCGAGCGCTTCCAGCAGGCCTACGCCGGCGAACCCCTGATCGACGTGGTGGATGAAGCGCCGTGGGTCAGCCGCATCGCCGGCCGCCACGGTGCCCAGGTCGGTGGCTTCACCCTGGCCCCGGGCGGCAAGCGGGTCGTCGTGGTGGCGACCCTGGACAACCTGCTCAAGGGCGCGGCCACCCAGGCCATGCAGAACCTCAACCTCGCGCTGGGCATCGACGAACTGACGTCGATCCCGCACTGAACACGTATTCCGGAGCCCCCATGGCAGACCTTCTTTGGCAGAAGCCCGGCGTTGCTGTCGACGCCCAGATCCAGACCTTCCTCGCTGGCGATGACGTGATCCTCGACCGCGAGTTCTTCCTGCATGACATCGCCGCCAGCGCCGCGCATGCGCAGGGTCTGCAGCACATCGGCATCCTCAGCGCCGACGAGCTGGAAGGCCTGTTGCGCGAACTGGAGATCCTGGCGCAGGACTTCCGCGAAGGCCGTTTCGTGCTGGATACGCAGTACGAAGATGGCCACTCGGCGATCGAAGCGCGCCTGACCGAACGCCTCGGCGATGCCGGCCGCAAGATCCACACCGGCCGCAGCCGCAACGACCAGATCCTGGTCGCCACCCGCCTGTGGTTGAAGGAGAAGCTGCAGCGCGTGGCGCAGCTCAGCGCCGAGGTGGCCAAGGTCGCGCTGGACCGCGCACAGGCCGAGAAGGACCTGCCGGTTCCCGGCTACACCCACATCCAGCGTGCCGTGGTGTCCTCGGCCGGCATGTGGTGGGCCGGCTGGGCCGAGGCGTTCATCGACAACGCCATCCGCGCGCGCGACACCCATGCACTGGTTGACGCCAATCCACTTGGCACCGCCGCTGGCTACGGCGTGAACCTGCCGCTGGACCGCGAACACACCACGGCCGCGCTCGGTTTCGCGCGCATGCAGATCTCGCCGATCTATGCACAGCTGTCGCGCGGCAAATTCGAGCTGGCCGCACTGGAAGCACTGGGTGGCGCGACCCTGGACCTGCGCCGCATCGCCTGGGACCTGTCGCTGTTCACCAGCGCCGAGTTCGGTTTCGTCGCGCTGCCGGCGCAGTACACCACCGGCAGTTCGATCATGCCGAACAAGCGCAACCCGGACGTGATCGAGCTGATGCGTGCCACCCACGCCAGCGTGGCCGCTGCGCGCACCGAGATCGAGCAGCTGCTGTCGTTGCCGTCGGGCTACCACCGCGACCTGCAGTCGTCCAAGGGCGCCATCTTCCACGGTTTCGGCCGTGGCCTCGCCGCACTGGAGCTGCTGCCGGCGCTGCTGGCCAATCTGGAATGGCGTGACGACCGGCTGCGCGCAGCGATCGACTCGGGCATGTATGCCACCGACGTCGCCGTGGAAGCAGCCGTGGCCGGTGTACCGTTCCGTGAGGCCTACAAGGCCGCTGCAGCTGGTGCCGACAGCGCAGGGCAAGGACGCACGCCGGAAGGCAGCCTGGCCGCGCGTGTGTCGCCGGGTTCGGCCGCCGATCTGCGCCTGGACGAGCTGCACGCGCGCTGGCAGGCGCTGTCCTGATGGCGGGCACCGTCTACCTGGTGATGGCCATGCGCCGGCCGGACTTCAACGATGCAGCGGTGCAGCCGCACCGCGAATTCCTCGACGCGTTGCAGGCGCAGGGCAAGCTGCAGTTGACCGGTGGTTTCGCCGATGGCAGCGGTGGTGCCTATGTGCTGTGCAACGTGGACAGCCTGGCGCAGGCGCAGGCCATCATCGCCACCGATCCGCTGGTGACGATGCAGGCCTCCGACCTGACCGTGCACGAATGGAATACCCGCTGAGAGCCTGACCGATGATCCAGCACGCTGCCCACGTCGCCTCGCCGTTCCCCGAACAAGCGCTGCCGCCATGGCGGCGTGCGGTGCTGAAGGTCGGCAGCAGCCTGCTGGCGGCTGATGGCGGTGGCCTGTCGCCGCGCCACGCGCTGGGCCTGGCCCAGTTCGTCTCGGCCAATGTACTGGCCGGGCGCGAGGTGGTGATCGTGTCGTCCGGTGCGGTTGCGGCGGGGCGCGCGATCCTGCCGCGGGCCGATGAGCCCGGTGCGGCGATGGCGGCGAGGCAGGCGCTGGCCGCGCTCGGCCAGGCCCAGCTGATCGGGCTCTGGCAACGCTTCTTCGAGCGCCCGGTGGCGCAGGTGCTGCTGACCCATGACGACCTGCGCAACCGCCGCCGCTACCTCAACGCCCGCGCCACGCTCAACGAACTGCTGCGGCTGGGAGCATTGCCGGTGGTCAACGAGAACGACACCGTGTCGGTGGACGAGCTCAAGCTTGGCGACAACGACAACCTGGCGGCGACGGTGGCGGCGCTGGTCGATGCCGATGCGCTGTTCATCGCCACCGATATCGATGGCCTGTACAGCGCCGACCCGCGCACCGTGGCCGACGCGCGGCCGCTGCACGACGTGCCGGAACTGAGTGACGAGGTGCTGGCGATGGCCGGCGGCGCCGGCTCGCGCGCCGGTACCGGCGGCATGCGCACCAAGCTGGAAGCGGCGGCCAAGGCGGGTCGTCTCGGCATCGAAACCTATCTGTTCAATGGCCGCAGCGGTGACGTGGTACGCGCGCTGGCCCAGGACCGCCTGTTCGGTACCCGTATCCACGCCGCGCGCAGCCGTGAGGCGGCCCGCAAGCACTGGCTGCGGCACGCGCCGCTGGTCGAGGGTGCGATCGTGATCGATGCCGGCGCGGCGCAGGCGATGCGCGAGAAGGGCGCCTCGCTGCTGCCCGGCGGCATCACCGGCGCGGAGGGCATGTTCCGCCGTGGCGACATGGTGCAGGTGTGCTGGAACGCGCCACAGGGCCGCGTCTGCGTGGCGCGCGGCGTCAGCCAGTACGCGGCCGATGATGTGCGCCGGATCGCCGGCCGCCATTCGCGCGACATCGAGGCCGTGCTGGGCTACAACTACGGTGGCAGTGTCGTCCATCGCGACGATCTGGTGCTGCCATGACCGGTTTGAAGGACTCCCCGATGAGCGAAATCGAAGTGCAGGCACGTGCCTGCCGTGATTCGGCCCAGACCGTTGCCGGCCTCGACAGCGCGTCCCGCCGCACGTTGCTGCTGGCGATGGCCCAGGCACTGGAAGTGAATGCCGGGCTGATCCTGGCCGGTAATGCGCGTGACCTCGCCGCCGCGCGCGACAAGGGCGTTGGCAGTGCCATGCTCGACCGCCTGGCGCTGGACCCGGCACGCCTGTTCGCGATGGCCGAAGCCGTGCGTGAGGTGGCTGCGCTGCCCGATCCGGTCGGCCAGATCACCCGCGACGATGTGCGTCCAAACGGCATCCGCGTGCAGAAGGTACGCGTGCCGCTGGGCGTGATCGCAATGATCTACGAGGCGCGCCCGAACGTGACCGCCGAAGCGGCCGCGCTGTGCCTGAAGGCCGGCAATGGCGTGATCCTGCGCGGTGGCTCCGAGGCGATCCACTCCAACACCGCCATCGCCCAGGCGCTGGCGGGTGCCTTGCAGGCCAATGGCGTACCGCCGGCAGCGGTGACCGTGCTGACCGACCTGCGTCGCGAAGCAATGCTGGAACTGCTGCAGCTGCATGAGCTGATCGATCTGGCGATTCCGCGCGGCGGCGAAGGCCTGATCCGCTTCGTTGCCGAGCATGCGCGGGTGCCGGTGATCAAGCACTACAAGGGTGTCTGCCACCTGTTCGTGGATGCCAGCGCCGACCTCAGCAAAGCCATCGATCTGCTGGTGGACGGCAAGTGCAGTCGTCCGTCGGCCTGCAATTCGCTGGAGACCCTGCTGGTGCACCGCGATGTGGCCGAAGCGTTCCTGCCACGCGTGGCCCAGGCGCTCGGTGAGCGTGGCGTGCAGCTGCGCGCCGATGCGCAGGCGCAACCGCTGCTGCCGGGCAGCACGGCGGCGACCGATGAGGATTACGCTGCCGAGTTCCTCGACCTGGTGCTGGCCGTGCGCGTGGTTGATGACCTCGAGGCGGCCATCGCGCACATCCGCCGCTATACCTCCGACCATACCGAAGTGATCGCCACCGAAGACGCCGGCCACGCCGAGCGCTTCGTCACTGCGCTGCGCTCGGCGGTAGTGATGGTCAATGCCTCATCGCGTTTCTCCGATGGTGGCCAGCTGGGCCTGGGCAGCGAGATCGGCATTTCCACCACGCGCCTGCACGCGTACGGCCCAATGGGCCTGGAGGCACTCACCGTCGAACGATTTGTCGTGCGCGGTGAAGGGCAGACGCGCAAGTAGATCCACGCCATGCGTGGATGCTCTTCGCGGTAGACCCCGGTGGGTCACACCACCTCGCGACGGATGCCGATCGGTCGCGCGTGATCGTCCATGTGCAGCGTGGCGGCCTTGCAGGCCAGCAGGCGCTCGGCCAGCCCGGTGCTGGCCCCGAGGTCAGCGGCCACTTCATTGAGGCTGGCCAACGGTCGCGGCAGGCGCCGGTCGTGGCCACGGAAGCGCGCGCGGTTGTACTCGGCCCAGCCGATCAGCAGCACGCTGGCGCACAGCAGCATCAGTGGCAGCGCCACCAGCACATAGGGGTCGAACTGGCTTTGCCGTTCGTACAGCTGCCGCCAGGCCAGCTGTCCGCCGATCAGCCACGACACCAGGGTCACCAGTGGTGCCCACAGGTAGAAGTAGAAGCCCCAGAACGCCAGGGTGACGAATCCCCAGGCAGTGCGCTGGAAGCGCGGTTGATGGTGTGGCTTGCGGATCATCCGCGAGTCGAAGCGGTTGGACGGGTGTCGTGCGTTCATCGGATCCCCCGGTCGGGGCTGGTCCAGGTGGCGCGCTTGCTGCGACGGCGCAGCAGGGTCTTGGGAAGCGCCACCAGGGTGGTGGAAAGGCTGATCAGCCAGTACGCCATCGGGTACCAGATGACCCAGAAGTAATTGCGTCCAATCTGTGTTTCGTAACGCCGGTCGATGATCAGGCTGCTGGCGAACTGCAGCAGGCAGACCAGGGCCAGGATCACGCCATGCCACTGCGGAAGCAGGCTGGCGATGTGCAACTCTGGTGGCAGTTCGATGAACTTGCCCAGTGCCCACAGCAGCACGATGAACAACATCGTGTAGGCCCAGATCACGCTCAGCACGTACTCCAGCAGTACGCCCCACATGCGCCGCTCCTTCCAGTGCAGCAGCGAGCCGGCGTGGCGCAGCATCACTTCCACGCCGCCCTGCGCCCAGCGCAGCCGCTGCCGCCACAGGCCCTTCAGCGTTTCCGGCATCAGGATGAAGCACAGCGCATTGGGTTCGTAGCGGATGTCCCAGTGCGCGCGCTGCAGGCGCCAGCTGATGTCGATGTCCTCAGTGACCATGTCGTCCGACCACCAGCCGACCTGATGCAGGGCGGTGCGTCGGAAGCCGGCGATCACTCCGGAGATGGTGAAGATGCGCCCGTACACGCGCTGCGCGCGCTTGATCATGCCGATGATCGAGGAAAACTCCGCCACCTGAAGGCGTCCGAGCAGGGTGGAGCGGTTGCGGATGCGCGGGTTGCCGGTCACTGCACCAACCCGGTTGCCGCTGACCAGGTGCCAGACCATCCAGTGCAGCGCATGCTCTTCCAGCATTGCATCGCCATCAATGCACACCAGGTATTCCGAGCGCGCGGCCAGCGCACCCATGCGCAGCGCATTGGCCTTGCCCAGGTTGCGGTCCAGGTGCAGTACGCGCAGCCGCGGATGCTGCGCTGCCAGTGCGTCCAGTCGCGCGCCGGTGTCATCGCTGCTGCCATCATCGATGGCGATCACTTCGTAGTCGGCGGGATAGCGCTGGGCCAGCACCGCAGTGAGCGTATCGTCCAGGTTCTCCGCTTCGTTGTGGCAGGGCACCAGCACGGTTGCGAAGGGGGGATCGAGCATCAACGGCGGATCGTTGCGCGGGCGCGAGTGGCGCTCGCGCCGGAAGTAGTAGTACAGGCCGCCGGACATCCAGAAGAACGCCATCACCATCGGGTAGTAGAAGGCGAACTGGAACAGGACCTGCAGCAGCGGATGCATGTCCATGTCACTTCTCCGGGTACGGGAAGTTGCCGGCGGACATCGCCGCGCGGGCATCGCGGGTGGAGGGCTGGTCGGCGATGAAGTCGTCCGGGTACCAGGCGAAGTGGTGCACGCCCTGCGCCTGCAGCTGGCGGATCTGTGCACGCAGGCGCTCGGCGGGAATCGGCTTTCCATTGCGCCAATCGACGGTCTGCAGTTCGAACAGCGTGTGTTGCAGTTGGGGATCGTGCGCGCGCACTGCCGCCAGCAACTGGTCGAGCCAGCGTTCGGGGTGCTTGCTGCCTTCCATCCATGGCATCGCCATCAGTGCGGTCTGGTCGTAGGCCTTGTTGAACAGGTCCAGGCGCTGCGCGAACCAGGCCTCACTCTGCGGGCGGAGTACCGGCTCGGCATACAGGTTGCGTACCGTGGCCAGCTTCGGCCGCCAACGCTGCGCACTGTCGCGCAGGGCCAGGGTGAAGGCGATCAGTGCCTGGGTACGTGCGCTGCCATCTTCACCGGCCGCCAGAGTGGGCAGCTCGGTGTCGCGCAGGTAGCCGTCGTCATGGAACAGCAGACCTTCAAAGTAGGAATTGACCGCCAGATCCTCGTAGCTGTCGAGCATGATCTGCCTGGCCTTCGGGTTGGTGAAATCCAGGCGGTACATGCCGTCGGCATCACCGTTGCGGATCGCCAGCGCCTTTCGCTGCACCGGGTCGGGCAGCTCGAAGCCGAGCACCGGCAGCCACGCGTAGACCTTCACGCCCGCGCGGGATTTCAGCTGCCAGGCGACGCGGCTGAACAGGTCCGCGCGCATCGGCATGTGGCGGTTGGGGAAGTAGAGTGCATCGGCGGTGTTGTTGCCGTCCGGATCGGCGAACGCCTGCAGGTAGACGTGCGTCGGTGCGATGCGCTTGACCCGCTCGATCAGCGCATCCAGATTGCGTGCCTGCTGCGCCGGATCCGGGTCGTACACATCATCGAGGTCGATCTGCAGAGCGCGGATGCCGTCGAGCGCGACATCACGGCGCAGTTCGTAGGCCAGCCCTTCCACGGTCGGGTTGTCGCTCACCAGCAACCGCGCCAACCCGTGCAGGTCACTGGCCACCGGGGTGCTGCGCCCTTCCAGGTCGAATGAGACCGGCATGCCCAGCTGTTCGGCGATCTCGTTGCTCAACCGGTTGTAGGCCGCGTATGGCCAGACAATGGCGCGCGGGCGCACGCCCAGGTGCTGCTCGATGCGCTGCACGCTGCGCGAGAGATCGGCGCGAAGTCGCTGCTCGTATTGCGCCTCGCTCTCGTAGCTTCGCGTGGCTGGGGTGTAGATGCGGGTGACCACGGCGGGCGTCGAATTGCCCTGTGGATTGGCAAGCACGCCGTGGTGCAGGTCGTCGGTATGGCTGGCCACTTCGATCAGACCGCTGTCATGCATCTGCTTCAACTGCGCCCAGGTGACGAAGTCGTCGTGGCCGAATGGGCGGTAGCCGTAGTCGATGGTGCGGCCCGGTGCCATGTCCACATAGTCGGTGATCACCGCTACCAGGGCCGGGTAGTGGTAGGCCCGCAGCAGCGGAAAGGCTTTGTCGTAGACGCTGCGCAGGCCATCGTCGAAGGTCAGCAGCACCGGTTTCGGAGGCAGCGTCGCACGGCCCTGCGAGGCCTCGATCAGCTGTGACAGCGAAACCGGGTGGTATCCATGCGCGCCCAGCCAGTCCAGGTGCGCGGCGAAGTTCTGCGTGCTCACCGCATAGGTATCGGCATCGCCCTTGGCGGCCACCTGGTCGCGGATGTCGTGGTAGCTGAGGATCAGCAGGCCGTTGTCGATCGCATCAAGATGCACGGACTGCTGCGCGAACGCCGGTGGCACGCAGGCCAGCAGCAGGAGCACGATCAGTCGCAGGAAGCGGGTCATGTCAGTCTCCCCAGCGCAGTGCAGCTTCGAAGCCGATATGGCGCTCGCGATGGCCGTCGTACACCGGCCGCGACCAGCGCACGCCATACTCGAACACGCGACCGGGGCCCAGCTGCCACTCGTGCATGTAGGACACCGACGGCACCAACGCACTGCCGAAGCCGTCCTGCCAGTAGTCGCCCAGCGAGACGGTCAGCCGGTGCCGGAAGTGGCGCTCGTAATGGCGCCACAGCTGCTGGTCGATGCGCAGGCCGATCTCGACCATCCGGTCGCGCTTCGGGTTGAAGTAGGGCGCATCGTCGCGGCTGCCACGACTGGTGTAGGCACTGGCCAGGCCATCGACCAACCAGCGGGGGCGGGTCAGCAGGCGCTGTTCGAGGCGGGTGCCGAACAGTTCGCGATGGTTGCCATCTTCATAGCGGAAGCGGCTGGCGCCGAACATCCAGTGCGTGCGTTCGCTGCGCCGGTAGTCCACCTGTGCGCTTACGCTGTCGGCGGTGATGCCGGCCGAGCGTGCCTGCATCGATGCCTCCGGATCATTGCGTGCGGCCACCACGCCGGCATGCCAGTGGTCGTTGAACTGCCAGCCGACGCCGACGCGCAGGCCGGTATCGCCAATGTGGTCGTTGGCGCGCAATACCGCTGCTTCCGCATCCAGTTGGCCGAAGCGGTAGCGTACGCCTGCGCCGAGCCACAGCGGATCGATGCGCTGGTCCTGGAAATCGGTGGAGCGCCGGTCGGCGAGGGCGAACAACCGCCAGCGGTCGTCGAGGATCGGTGTCTCCACTTCCACGCCGTAGTGGCGATCGTTGTTTCCCAACGGCGAGGTGCCACCGCCACCGGAACTGCGTCCGATGTCGGTCCATGCCTTCAGCTGCCAACCGCGATGCGCGCGCCAGGCCTGGTCCATGCGTTCGACCGCCGGTTGCGTCGGGTAGCGCGCGATCAGGTCGTCGTGCAGCGGCCGCGCCAGGTCGTCGCGCTGCAGGGCGACGTAGGCCTCCTCCATTCCCAGCCGAGGTTCGATGTCACGCGGGTCCAGCGCTTGGGCCATCTGCTGGCGCTGCAGCGCCCGGCGTGGCCAGCCACGCATCATGTAGACGCTGCCCAGTGCACTCTGCAGGCCGCCGTTGCCCGGCGCGATGTCCACCATCGATTCCAGGTCGTGCTGCGCGGTACCCAGGTCGCCGCTGTAGGCGCGCACCATCGCCAGATTCAGGTCGGCCTCGTAACGTGACCAGTTCGCGTACGGTGATTTGCCGTTGCTCCAGCGCCACGCCGGCGCCTTGTCACGCCAGCCCTTCAGCAGGTCGATCGCCTTTTCCTGCTGCTCGCTCTCCAGGTAGGCATAGGCCAGTTCCGAATGCGAGGCATCGCGTGTCGGGTCGCCGGCCACTGCCGCCTGCAGCACCGGAATGGCCTCTTCCGGATGCAGGGTGCCCATCAGCGAATCGCCGACCGCAGGCAGCACATAGTCGGGCAGGGCATGGCCTTCGGCCTGAAGTGCGCGGGCTTCCTCGCGCACCTGCGCATGGCGGCCCAGGCGGTTGAGCAGGATCAGCCGATCCATGCGGATACGCAGTGGTGCCTGCGAGGATGGGGTGCCTTCGCCGCCAAGGTAGCGCTGCATGCGTGCCAGGGTCGATTCGGCCTCTTCGAGGCGGCTGTCCTCGCTGCTGCTGTAGGCCAGGCTCCAGACCACCAGCTTGGCCAGGTAGTCTCCTTCCAAGCGCTGCTTCTGCGCGGCGTCGAACAGCTGCGGGCGCTGCTGGTAAAGCTCCCACGCGCGCCAGGCGTTGCCGATGTCGCCCAGGGTCAGCACGCGCAGCTTGAACAGCAGGTCGTCATCCGGTTGTTGCTGGCTGGCGCGCTCGATCGCGCCCAGGGCATCCAGCCAGCGCGCCTGGTCGCGGTAGTGACCGATCTCGGCCAGGGCCGCCTCGCGGTCGGGCGGGGCAGCGCTGCTGGCCCAGGCCAGCGCGGTACAGGCAAGGCCGACGCAGAGCGCCAGCCGACGGTGGACAACCATTGGGGACCCCCTTGGCTTCCAAACCAGACAACCTGAAAAATGTGACGCACATCACATGCCAGCTTTTGGCGTGGCCGTGGCCCGCGTCACTCCCTTCGTGCATGCCCGTCCCATCAGGACGGATACAACCCGGACAGCGACCTGCAATGTCTTGTCTGAAACGAGAGTCCCCCGCACACCGAGTGGTGGCCTGGGCGGCGATGCCGCCCCCATGCCCGATGCCGTCACGCGGCAAGGATGAGCATTCACCGGCACTATCCGCCCGGAATTGTCAGTCCGGCGTCAAAATTCCCAGGGTGGCTGACGAGCGGTAGGCGGGGCGGTCTGGTGGCCCCGGCCGGTTACCAGAGATCTTCCAGTTTCCGCGGCTTGCAGGCCACCCACGAGGCGCACAGCATCAGGGTGGCGCAGCCGAACAGGAAGCTGAACGGGAGGGTCCAGCCGTCGCTGACCGTGTGCAGCCAGCCGACCAGGAACGGGCCCAGGCAGCTGAAGCTGTAGCCCACGCCCTGCATGAACCCGGACAGCGCCGCCGAGCCGGTGGGGGTGCGGGTGCGCAGGTTGATCAGGGTCAGCGCCAGCGGGAAGGTGGACGGACCGACGCCGAGCAGGCAGGCCCACAACAGCGGCGCCTTCATGGGGGCGAGCAGCAGGCCGGTGAAGGCGATCACGAACGAGAAGAAGCCGATCAGCACCAGCGGGAACGGGTTTTGCAGGCGCACCGCCATCGACGGAATGACCAGCGACGGCAGCAGGCCCAAGGCCGAGAACACGGCCACCATCACACCGCCGAACGCGGGTGTGCCACCGGCCTCGACCACGATGCGCGGCAGCCAGGTGAACATCGAATAGGTCATCAGCGAGGTCATGCCGAACATCAGCGTCATGCTCCAGCCCAGCGACGTGCGCCAGACCTTGCCGTGCGGCTGCGCAGTGGGATCGCTGGCATCCGCCTGCGGCTTCGGCGCACGCCTGGCCAGCAGCAGCCAGGGAAGCGCAGCGGCCAGCGCCAGCAGCGCCCACATGCCCAGCGACACGCGCCAGCCTGCAGCGTTGGCCACCGGCACCGCAAGCAGGGCCGGCAGCATCGTGCCCAGCTGCAGCACGCTGATGTACAGCGTGCTCATGGTGCCGACCTTGTTGGCGAAGTAACGCTTCACCAGCGGCGGCACCACCACGTTGCCGATGCCCATGCCGGCAAGTGCCACCACCGAACCGAGCAGCAGCGTGCCGACGTTGCCGGCGCTGGAGCGCAGCAGCAGGCCGGCCATCGCCATCACCATCGCCAGCAGGGTGGTGCGTTCCAGGCCAAGGCGCCGCGCCAGCGCCGGCGTGGCCACGCCGAACAGTGCGAACGAGGCGGTCGGCAGCATGCCCAGCACGCCCGTCATGGTGGTGCCGAAGCCGAACTGCTGGCCCAGTACGTCGAGTAGCGGGGTGATCGAGGTGACTGCGGTACGCAGGTTGATCGCCGCAAGCAGGATGGCGGCGAACGCCAGCACGCGTCCGTGCAGCAGCGACGGCGAATCGGAAGTGGAGGAACTCATCGGTGGTCCTTGCAGGTGTCGCATGCCGCAGCAACGGCATGCAGCGCCGGCATCGGTCTACGCCGAAGCGGCAGGTGGGGGAGTGGCTGCGTGCAGGCCGGCAGCGCGGCCCATTGTACGTGTGCGGTCCGGCAAGGTCCTGTCATGCGGGCGTGCCGGGCGCCGGATACAAAAAAACCCGGAGGACTGTCGTCTTCCAGGCTTCTTGGTGACCACCGAAGTGGTCGGGGAGACAGGATTCGAACCTGCGACCTCTACGTCCCGAACGTAGCGCTCTACCAGACTGAGCTACACCCCGAAGGGAGCCGCCTATTCTAGCGATTCACCCCGATGGCGGCAAGGGGTGAATGCTGTTTTCTTCACGCTGCCGAAGCAGTGCCACTTCAGGGAACAAAAAAGCCTGGACGACTTCACCAGGCTTCAATGCGACCACGTGAGTGGTCGGGGAGACAGGATTCGAACCTGCGACCTCTACGTCCCGAACGTAGCGCTCTACCAGACTGAGCTACACCCCGAAGGAGCCGCCTAAGATACCGTGTGAAGGCCCAGGCGGCAAGGTTTTTTTACAGCTCAGCGACGATTTTCTTTCTCGATGCGGTTCTGCTCGCGGGCTTCGAACCACATGCCGTTGAGGATGGCCACCGTCGAGGCGAGGCCGGCGCCGAGAATCCAGGCGAAATACCACATGGTCAATCTCCTTTGTTCAAGGGTGTGCCGACCGTGGGCCGGCACACCGGCAATCAGTAAGCGTTCGGGTTGTTGCCCATCTCATCGGTGGTGGTCTTGCCCTTCAGCACGCGGTACACCCAGGTGGTGTAACCGATGATGATCGGCAGGAACACCGCCGTGGCCAGCAGCATGATCCACAGGGTCAGGTGGCTGGACGAGGCATCCCACACGGTCAGGCTGGAGGTGGGCTGGCTCGAGGACGGCAGCAGGAACGGGAAGATGGCGAAGCCGACGGTCAGGATGATGCCGGCGATGGCCGCACCGGAGGCGATGAAGGCCAGGCCGCCGCGACGGGCACGCAGCAGCACCGCACTGGCCAGCAGGCCGGCCAGGCCGAGCAGCGGGGCCAGGATCGTGGCCGGCATCGTGCTGTAGTTGCGCATCCAGCCACCGGCGGCGCCCAGTTCGGCGGTCTTCAGCAGCGGATTGGTGGCGCCATCGGTGACCACCTGCGAGGTGATCTGGTAACCCGGCAGGCCGAAGGCCACCCAGGCGCCACCGACGGCGAACAGCACGAAGGCGATGATCGCGGCGATGCTGCCGAAGCGGGCCGCACGCTCGGCCACCGGGCCATCGGTCTTCAGCACCAGCATGGCGGCACCGTGGGCGACCAGCATCGACACGCTGAGCAGGCCGGCCAGAAGCGCGAAGGGCATCAGCAGGCCGAAGAACGAGCCGGTGTAGAAGATGCGCATGCTGTCATCGAAGTGGAACGGCACGCCCAACACCACGTTGCCCACTGCCACGCCCATGATCAGCGCCGGGATGAAGCCGCCGATGAACAGCGCCCAGTCCCAGGTGTTGCGCCAGCGCTCGCTGGGCATCTTGCTGCGGAACTTGAACCCGACCGGACGCAGGATCAGGGCGAACAGGATCACGAACATCGCCAGATAGAACCCGGAGAAGCTGACCGCATACAGCGGTGGCCAGGCGGCGAAGATCGCACCGCCACCGAGCACCAGCCACACCTGGTTGCCTTCCCAGACCGGGCCGATGGTGTTGATCACCAGCCGGCGCTCGGCATCGTTGCGGGCGACGAAGGGCAGCAGGGTGCCCACGCCCAGGTCGAAACCATCCATCACGGCGAAACCGATCAGCAGGATGCCGAGCAGCAACCACCAGATCACGCGCAGCGTGGTGTAGTCCAGAAGAATGAAATCCATCTTGGTTCTCCTGCCTCAGGCCTGGCCGGCGGCCGGCGCCGAGGCATTGTGGGAAGCATGCGGCTGGGGCGACTGCAGCGACGGCAGCACCTCGTCCGGACCCTTGCGGATCGCCTTGAGCATCAGCTTGATCTCGACCACGATCAGCGCGGTGTAGATCGCGGTGAAGCCGGCCAGGGTCAGCACGATTTCATGCAGGGCCAGGCCCGATGCTGCATAGAAGGTCGGCAGCACGCCGTCGACCGCCCACGGCTGGCGACCGTATTCGGCCACGAACCAGCCACATTCGATTGCGATCCACGGTGCCGGCAGCGTCCACAGGGCCAGGCGCAGGAACCAGCGCTTGTCCTGGAAGTTGTTGCGGCAGGAGTAGTAGAAGGCCAGCGCGAAGAAGGCGATCAGGTAGAAGCCCAAGCCGGCCATCACGCGGAAGGTCCAGAACAGCGGCATCACCCGCGGCACGGTGTCCATCGCCGCCTGCGAGATTTCCTGCGGGGTGGCGTTGAGGATGTCATCGCGGTATCGCTTGAGCAGCAGGCCATGGCCCAGGTCCTGCCAATGGCGGTCGAACATCTCGCGCGCTTCAACGTCGTTCTTGTTCGCGCGCAGGCGTTCCAGCGCACCGTAGGCCAGCTGGCCGCCGCGCACGCGGTGTTCGGCGCGCTCGACCAGTTCCAGGATGCCCGGAATCGGCTGGTTCAACGAACGGGTGGCGATCAGGCCCATCAGGTACGGGATCTTCACCGCGTAGTCGTTCTGGTGGGTTTCCTGGTTCGGGATGCCGAAGGCGGTGAAGTCGGCCGGTGCACGCTCGGTCTCCCACATCGCTTCGATCGCGGCCAGCTTCATCTTCTGGTGTTCGCTGGCGGCGTAACCGCTCTCGTCACCCAGCACCACCACCGACAGCGACGACAGCAGGCCGAAGGCTGCGGCCACGGCGAACGAACGACGGGCCAGGTCCTTGTGCTTGTTGCGCAGCAGGAACAGGGCGCTGATCGCCATCACGAACACCGCACCAGTCACGTAACCGGCGCTGACGGTGTGCACGAACTTGGCCTGCGCCACCGGGTTGAACACCACGGCCATGAAGTCGACGACTTCCATGCGCATGGTTTCCGGATTGAACACCGCGCCGGTCGGGTTCTGCATCCAGCCGTTGGCGATCAGGATCCAGATCGCCGACAGATTGGTGCCCAGCGCCATCAGCCAGGTCACCATCAGGTGCTTGACCTTGCTCAGGCGGTTCCAGCCGAAGAAGAACAGGCCGACGAAGGTGGCTTCCAGGAAGAACGCCATCAGGCCTTCGATCGCCAGCGGCGCACCGAAGATGTCACCCACGTAGTGGCTGTAGTAGGACCAGTTCATGCCGAACTGGAATTCCATGACGATGCCGGTGGCAACGCCCATGGCGAAGTTGATGCCGAACAGGACGCCCCAGAACAGGGTCATCCTGCGCCAGATCTCCTTGCCGGTCATCACATACACGCTCTCCATGATGGCCACCATGAACGACAGGCCAAGCGTGAGCGGGACGAATAGGAAGTGGTACATCGCGGTCAGAGCGAATTGCAGCCGCGACAGTTCTACGACTGTCTGATCAATCATGGCCTGGCTACCTCGTTGGATAGTGCCGTTGCAGGTGGCGGGAAGGGTGGTCTACGACGTGAATGATGTGACCGACTACTTCAAACAGCCTTGATCCAGATCAATGTATGAACAGGTGTCCCGGTTGATCGTATGCCAACCTGATGAAGACTGCGACCGCCGGCCGCAGGGGCGGGCTATTGCCTGCGCCTACAATGCCGTGTCTCCCCCGTTGCCCGTGAAGACCCCTTGAGCGCTGCCGAAACGACCCCTGACGGCCTTTCCCCGGAAGCTGAAACCGCCCGCCAGCGGCGTGTACGCACGGCCTGGCTGGCCGATCTGGCACGGTCCGCCCGGGGCCGCCAGCGGCTGGCGGCGGTGTGCATCAGCCTGTCCGGCGGGTTGCTGGTCGGGCAGGCTGCGGCCATTGCCTGGTTGGTGCAGACGGTGCTGGTGGAGCGCGCACCGCTGGCGTCGGGTCTGCCGGTGCTCGCTGGACTGGCCGTGATCCTGGTGCTGCGCACGCTGCTGGGCAGTACCAGCCAGGCGGCTGCCGGTGATGTGGCCGATGCCGCGCGATTGGCGTTGCGCGAGCGTGTGTTCGCGCGTCTGCTCGGCCATGGGCCGCTGTGGCTGCGCCAGCGCCGCACCGGCGAGCTGGGCGAGCTGATGCTGCATCACGGCGACGCGATTGAAAGCTACTACAGCGGCTTCCTGCCGGTGCGCACCGAAGTGGTGGTGGTGCCCCTGCTGATCCTGGCCGCGGTAGCCTGGGTGGACTGGGTGGTGGCGTTGATCCTGCTGTTCACCGCACCGCTGGTGCCGTTCTTCATGATGCTGGTGGGCTGGGGCGCCGAAGCCGCCGGCCGTGCGCAACTGGGCGAGCTGGCGCGGATGAGCGGCCACTTCGCCGACCGCATCAAGGGCCTGGGCCTGCTACGCCTGTATGGCCGTGGCGAGGCCGAACTGGAAGGTATCGAGGCGGCTGCAGAAGGCGTACGCGTGCGCACCCTGAAGGTGCTGCGCATCGCCTTCCTGTCGTCCACGGTGCTGGAGTTCTTCGCCTCGGTGAGCGTGGCGATGGTCGCGCTGTACCTGGGCTTGAGCTACCTGGGCATGATGTCGCTGCACTCGACGGTGCCGACCCTGGGCGCGGGCCTGTTCTGCCTGCTGCTGGCGCCGGAGTTCTATGCGCCGCTGCGGCGTTTGGCTGCGCACTACCATGACCGCGCCAACGCACTGGCAGCGGCGGCCGAGGTTGAGCGTCTGCTGCAGTCGTTGCCGGACGAGCAGGGCCTGATCGAGAACGAGGTTGCACCGCTGGCGGTGGAGCCGGCCGAGGCCGCGTTGCCGCCGTTGCGGGCGCAGGGGCTGGTACTGCGCCCATTGGGCGCCCCCCACGATGTGCTGCAGGATCTGGATGTACTGCTGGAACCGGGCCAGCGGCTGGCCCTGGTCGGTCCCAGCGGATCCGGCAAAAGCACGCTGCTGGAAGCACTGGCCGGTTGGTTGCCGCCGCGTGCCGGCAAGCTGCAGTTGCGGCCCGGCGTGCAGGTGGCCTATGCGAGCCAGCGACCGTACCTGTTCCATGGCAGCATCGCCGACAACCTGCGCCTGGCCGATCCCGGTGCCAGCGATGCGCGCCTGCGCGCGGTGGCCGAGGCCTCGCAGGTGCTGCAGTTCGCGCAGCGCCTGCCGCAGGGCCTGGATACGGTGATCGGCGAACGCGGCTTTGGCCTGTCCGGTGGCGAAGCGCGCCGTATCGGCCTGGCCCGCCTGTTGCTGCGCGACCCGCAGGTGCTGCTGCTGGACGAACCCACCGCGTTCCTCGATGCCGATACCGAAGCGGCGCTGCTGCGCAGCCTGGCAGCCTATGCACGTGGACGCAGCGTAGTGGTTGCCACCCACAGCCCGGCGGTGATCGCCTGGGCCGACCGTTGCCTGCTGTTGCCGGAAGGCCGGCTGGTGGAACCGGCACAGGCGGTGCGCGCATGAGTCGTTCGCCTGATTCGCTGCGCGCGGTGTTTCTGCGCCATCGTCCGCGCCTGCTGCTGACCGTGCTGCTGCTGTGGATCACGATGCTGGCCGGCACCGCCCTGCTGGGCCTGTCCGGTGGTTTCCTTACTGCGGCCGCGCTGGCAGGTGCTGCGGGCCTCGGCCAAGGCTTCAATTTCTTCTCGCCCTCGGCCGGCATCCGTGGCCTGACCATGGCGCGCATCTTGTCGCGCTACTTCGAAAAGCTGGTCGGCCACGACGCTACCTTGCGCATCGCCCGCGACCTGCGTGTGTGGTTCTTCCGCCGCGCGCTGCCGCTGGCGCCGGCACGGCTGGGTGCTACGCGCACCGGCGAGCTGCTGGCGCGCCTGCTGGGGGACATCGGCGAAGTGGATGGGCTGCTGGTGCGTGCGATCGGGCCGCTGGTGGCGCTGGGCGCGCTGTCACTGGTGGCGGTCGCCTCGGCAGCGCTGATCCTGCCCTCGGCAGCGGTACTGCTGGCGGTGCTGGCGCTGCTGATCGCCTTCGGTGTGCCGTGGCTGGGCGTGCGTGGTCGTGACGATGAGGAGGCCGACCGCGCCGCGCATCGCGCTGCCCTGCGTACCGTGGCCTTCGAAGGACTGGAAGGCGCGGGTGATCTGGCTGCGCTGCACGCCGATGCGGCGTGGCAGCTGAAGGTACGCGTGGCCGCCAAGCAGCTGGCTTCGCGGGATCGTCGTCGGCGCTGGCGCCTGATCGCGGCCTCGACCCTGCATGGCCTGGTGGCCGGGATGGGCCTGGTGGCGATGCTGGCATTGGCCCTGCATGCGGCCGAACAGCAGCGCATCGCGCCGGAAATGGCGGCGGGGCTGGTGTTCCTCACTGTGGCGCTGATCGAGCTGTGGGCGGGCATGGGCCTGGCCTGGCAGTCGCTGCAGTCCGGGCGCATCGCCGCCGGTCGCCTGCAGGCCATCGTCGAGCAACCGCCGACGGTGGACGATCCGCTGGCACCGCAGGCGGTGCCACAGTCCGCGCGCGTGCATTGGGATGACGTGCATTTCCAGTGGCCGGGTGCTGCGCGGCCGGTGTTGTGCGGCCTGCAGCTGACCCTGGCGCCGGGCGAGCGCATCGCGATTCGCGGTGACAGCGGCAGTGGCAAGACCACGCTGTCGAGCCTGCTGCTGCGGCTGTGGGATCCGCAGCAGGGACGGCTGACCTACGGTGGCCGCGATCTGCGTGATTTCGCCCAGGCCGACTGGCACCGGCAACTGGCGTGGCTGCCGCAGAACGCGCCGGTGTTTGCCGGCAGCGTGGCCGAGAACCTGCGATTGGGTGATTCCGACGCCAGTGACGCAGCGTTGTGGGCGGTGTTGCGTCGCGTGCGCCTGGGCGAATGGGCCGAGCGCAACGGTGGCCTGCAGACCTGGGTGGGCGAGAACGGCGCGACGATGTCGGCCGGCCAGGCACGACGTCTGGCGCTGGCGCGCGCACTGCTGCGTAATGCGCCGATCCTGCTGCTGGACGAACCGACCGAAGGCCTGGACGTGGACACCGCACGTGCGTTGCTGCAGGACCTTTCCGGGTTGCTGGACGGACGCAGCCTGCTGATCATCACCCACGACGACCTGCCCGAAGGCGTGGTCGATGCGCAGTACCGGTTGCGTGATGGGGTGTTGGTGCGCGAAGTGCTTCGGTAGATGCCGACCTTGGTCGGCACATCCACGCATGGCGTGGATCTACTGTAGAGCCGAGCCCATGCTCGGCTTCGGAAGCAAGTCAGCCGAGCCGGTCAATGGGAAAACTCGCGCAGCATCACCGCGATCGAGGCCACGTTGGCCAGCACGCACAGCCAGAACACCCACTGGAACGCGGCCTTGCGGTGCTTGTGGCGGAACATCGCCTGGCCCAGCAGCGCGCCGGGCCAACCGCCGGCAAAGGCCAGCAACTGCAATGTACGCTCGGGAATACGCCATTGCTTTCGCTGTGCCGCGCGCTTGTCGTGGCCATACAGCCCGAACGACACCGCGCTGCCCAGCAGGCACCAGCCACCCAGCCACAGCGGCAGCACACCGCTGATCATCAAGGCGGCCAGCGCGCCGAATGCGGCCAGCGCGAGATTACGCCGCCACGCCACTTACAGTGCGTCGAGGAAGCCGCGCACGGCCGGACCGAAACGCTCGAAATCGACGAGGAAGGCGTCGTGGCCCTGTGGCGATTCCAGGCCGATGAAGCGGGCATCGGCGCCGCCGGCGCGCAGGCCATCGGCGACCTGTTGCTGCTGCTGCACCGGGAACAGGATGTCGGTGTTGGCGCCGATCGCCAGCGCCTTTTCCACCCGGATCTTCGCCAGGCCGGCCAGCACATCGCCATCGGCGTACTCGGCCAGATCGAACCAGTCCATCGAACGGCTCAGGTACAGGTAGCAGTTCGGATCGAAGAAGCGCACGAAACGCCGTGCGTGGCCTTCCAGATAGCTTTCCACCTGGAATTCGAGGCCGAACGGATCGTCGTCGGCCTGGTCCGAATCCAGCCGCACGCGGCCGAAGCGGCCATCCCATTCCAGTGCGGAGCGGTAAGTGATCACGCCCAGCTTGCGCGCCATGCGCATGCCGGACTCGGGGTATTCGGCATCGTCGTAGTGGCCACCATTCCAGCGCGGATCAAGACGGATCGCCTCGCGCTGCAGTGAACGGATCGCGATCGAGAACGGCAGCGCCTGCGCACTACCAGAAATGTTGACGTGGCTGCGCGCGATGCCCGGTTGCAGCATCAGCACGGCCAGCGCGGTCATGCCGCCCATCGAATTGCCGACCACACAGGCCAGCTGCTCGATGCCCAGTGCCCGCACGACTTCGATCGCGGCGCGTGCGCCGTCTTCGATCGACAGCTCGGGGAAGTCGAGGCGATACGGTTCACCCGTGGCCGGATTGAGCGAGGCCGGACCGGTCGAACCCTTGCAGCTGCCCAGCGAGTTCACGCAGACCACGAACCAGCGGTCGGTATCGATCGGCTTGCCGGGGCCGACCATCCCTTCCCACCAGCCCGCTGCCGGGTTGGCGTCGTTGGCTGCCGCGTGTGCATCCGGCGACAGGCCGGTCACGATCAGGATCGCGTTACTGGCGTCGGCCGCCAGTGTTCCCCAGGTTTCATAGGCCACGCGCGCGCTGTGCAGGGCGCCGCCGCGCTTGAACGGGAAGGGCGAGGGCAGGGCGTGGAAGCGGGTGCCGGGCGGGATGAATTCGGTCATGCAGGCATTCTAGCGGGGCCGCATGCTAGCGGGGCCGCATGTGGAGCTGGCGACACGCTGGTTTCCATCGGCGATGCACCCGGACCGGATCGTCACATTCACGCATGGCGCGGATCTACTGTAGAGCCGAGCCCATGCTCGGCTGCCGTTGGTTTCCCAGCATTCCGCAGCCGAGCATGGCTCGGCTCTACGGGTCAAGGGAACCGCAGCTCCACCACGCCCTCATGCGGCAGGCTCACCTTCACCGGAACGCTCTGCAGGTCATCCTCGCTGCGGTTGGCGCTGCCGGTGCGCGAGATGCGTGCCAGCACTTCCACCTCACGATGGGCCGACAGCGGTGCGGTCGGCATCGGGCTGTCTCCGTCGCCCAGCCCTACCGTGGCCGGGAGGCCGGCCAGGGGCAGCTTGCGAGCGGCCACCGGCATCGGCGGGCCGCCGACGGCACGGGCCAGCACGAACACCTGGGTGCTGGCGGGCCAAACGGCGTTCTTCAGCGCAGGCAGCTGCACACGCACCTGCAGCAGCGCTGCTGGCGCCGCAGCGGCAGCATCGGGCGCCTGGCCGGCGGCCTCGCGGGCGATGGCGATCTGCGCCTGCAGCGCCTGCGCGGCGCCGGGCTCAAGCCGTGGCAGCAGGGCGCCCCACACGTCAGCGGCCTCGGCATTCTTTCCGCGCTGGCGCAGGGCGATGCCCAGCAACCAGCTGGCGCGCTCGGCATCGGGTGCCTGTGCACGTGCCTGCTGCAACCAGGCCATCGCGGTGTCATCGAACTGCTTGCCGGCATCGGCCTGCGCACGTGCCTGCGCGGCTTCCACCAGCACGCCCGGATCATCCGGTGCCAATGCGGCGGCCCTCGCGAAGGCGTCTGCCGCGGCCGAGACATTGCCCAGTTCGGCCTGCGATCGGCCCAGCAGCGCCCAGCCATCAGCCCGCTGCGGATCGCGCTTCAGTGCATCCTGCAGGGCCTGCACGCCATCGCGCAGGGTGGCTACCGATGGCGTCGGTTGTACCTGTGCTGCACGCGGATCACCGACCAGCAGATACAGGCAGGCACCGGCCACGCCGAGCGCGAGCGCGCCGACCACGAAACCGCGGCGCCCATGCTGGCGCAGTGGCCACAGCACCAGCGCCGCCATCAGTGCGGCCACCAGTCCAGCCAGCATCGGCAGCCAATGGCTCACCATCCGTCTCCTTCATCGGTCTTGCTGGCCGGCACGGCGGCGACCGCGCGGCCACGGCGGCGGACGATGCCCAGCACCACCAGAGCACCCGCACCGAGCATCAGCAGGGGACCGCCCCACAGCAGCCAGGTACCCGGCTGCAATGGTGGCTGGTAGAGCACGAACTCGCCGTAGCGGGCGACCAGGAACTGCTTGATCTGCGCGTCGTCGTGGCCCTGCTGCATCAGCTGCAGCACCTCGCGACGCAGGTCCTGGGCGATCTGCGCGTTGGAATCGGCCAGCGACTGGTTCTGGCACTGTACGCAGCGCAGCTGCGCGGCCAGGTCGTGAAAGCGGCGTTCTTCGGCGCCATCGCGGAACTGCAGCGGCTGCGGATCGTGCAGCGGCTGCTGTGCCACCGCGGCCAGCGGCAGCATCAGAAGCAGCAGTGCCAGCAGCCAGCGCATGGGCTCAGGGCGCCGTGTGCAGCGTGCTACCGGCATTGCCCTGGGCCTTCTCGATCTTTTCCAGCGCCGGAATCAGCTTCTCGTCGACCACGCGCTGGGTCATCGCACCGCTGTACTTCCAGCGCACGATGCCGCTGCCGTCGACAAGGAAGGTCTCCGGTGCCGCGGTCACACCCCAGTCGATCGCGGTGCGGCCTTCGACGTCGCTGAGCACGACCATGAACGGGTTGCCCAGCTGTTCCAGCCAATGCAGGGCATCGGTCGGGTCGTCCTTCCAGTTGTAGCCGATCACGCGCACGCGCTTGCTCTCGGCGAAACGGGTCAGCACCGGGTGTTCCTCGCGGCAGGCCGCGCACCAGCTGCCCCACACGTTCAACAGATACGGCGCGCCGCGCAGGTCGTCGCTGTGCACGATCATTTCCGGGTCGTGCAGCACCGGCAGGGCGAACGCCGGCGCCGGCTTGTCGATCAGCGCCGATGGCAGCACGTCGCGCTGCGGATCACCTGATTTCATCACCCCGTAGATCATCAGCCCGAGCAGGCCGAAGAAGAACAGCACGCCGATCACGATGGCTACCGGCGGCAGCGGGCGGGAGGTGCGCGGGGCGGGGGACTCGGACATGGAAACTCCTACGGACGACGGAAACGGCGGTCGGCGGCGGTGATGAATCCGCCCAGGGCCATCAGCAGCGCGCCCAGCCAGATCCAGCGCACGAACGGCTTGATATGCACCCGGACCGCCCATGCATTGTTGCCCAGCGGCTCGCCCAATGCCACGTAGACGTCGCCGTCGAAGCGTGCATCGATGCCGGCCTCGGTCATCACCTGGCCGCCGCTGGCGTACTGGCGCTTCTCCGGGTGCAGCAGGGCCAGTTCGCGGCCGTCGTGGAACACCCGCAGGTGACCGCGGTCAGCGATGAAATTGGGGCCTTCGCGATGGTCCACGCCTTCGAAGCGCACTTCGTAGCGACCGACCACCAGCTGCTGGCCCGGGGCCAGCGCCACTTCGCGCTGCACGTTCAAGGCTTCCACCAGCAGCGCGCCGGCCAGGAACACGGCGATGCCGGCGTGGGCAACGATCATGCCGAGCATTTCGGCGGTGAAGCGGCCGTTGCCGCGCAGTCGCTGCCAGACGAAGCGTGCGGTACCGAGTGCGACCCAGGCCGCAGCGGCCACGCCGATGCCGGCCTTCCAGCCGTTCTGCGGCGCCTGCCACCAGGCCAGCGCGCCCAGCAGCAGCGCCAGGCCCAGCCACGGTGCCAGCAGCGCGAAGGCGCGCGAGGGCTGGTCACGCTGCCATTTCACCAGCGGGCCGAACGGCAGCAGCAGGATCATCGGTGCCATCAGCAGCAGGAACAGGCTGCCGAAGTAGGGCGGGCCGACCGAGATCTTCCCCAGCGACAGCGCATCGGCCAGCAACGGATACAGCGTGCCGAGCAGCA
Source organism: Stenotrophomonas sp. GD03654 (assembly GCF_029845105.1). Taxonomy (NCBI): domain Bacteria; kingdom Pseudomonadati; phylum Pseudomonadota; class Gammaproteobacteria; order Lysobacterales; family Lysobacteraceae; genus Stenotrophomonas; species Stenotrophomonas sp. GD03654. The sequence goes on from NZ_JAOCLC010000014.1 coordinate 34,141, forward strand.
CCATCGCGCAGGCCGTGGCCAGCAGCAGGTTGTTGGCCAGCAGCAGGGTCTCGCGCGAGGTGGCGGTGAAGCCTCGGCGTGGATCGTCGGCGTCCACGCTCAGCTGGCTGGCGCGCAGGGCGTACAGCAGCAGGCTGCCACCGACCAGCACCGACAGGAAGACCAGGATGAACAGGCCGCGCGAGGGATCGGCTGCGAACGAATGCACGCTGGTCAGCACGCCGGAGCGCACCAGGAAGGTGCCCAGCAGTGACAGCGCGAAGGCGGCAATCGCCAGCAACAGCGTCCAGCTGCCGAAGGTGCCGCGCTTTTCGGTGACGGCCTGCGAGTGGATCAGTGCCGCACCGACCAGCCATGGCATGAAGCTGGCGTTCTCCACCGGGTCCCAGAACCACCAGCCGCCCCAGCCCAGCTCGTAATAGGCCCACCAGCTGCCCAGCGCGATGCCCAGGGTCAGGAAACCCCAGGCGACGTTGGTCCAGGGTCGCGTCCAGCGCAGCCAGCGCGCATCCACGCGACCTTCCAGCAGCGCCGCTACCGCGAATGCGAACGGAACGGCGAAGCCCACGTATCCGATGTACAACATCGGCGGATGGATGATCAGCCCCGGGTCCTGCAGCAGCGGGTTGAGGTCGCGACCTTCCAGCGGCGCCGGGTTCAGGCGCAGGAACGGATTGGAGGTGAAGATCAGGAAGGCGAGGAAGCCGACGCTGACGATGCCCATCACCGCCAGTACGCGCGCCTGCACCGGTGCCGGCAAGTGCCGCGAGAACAGCGCCACCGCGCCGGTCCACAGTGCCAGCACCAGCGCCCACATCAGCAGGGAGCCCTCGTGCGCGCCCCAGACCGCCGAATAGCGGTAGATCATCGGCAGCAGCGAATTGGAGTTCTCGGCCACGTAGCGCACTGAGAAGTCCTGCTGCACGAATGCGGCGGTGAGCACCGCGAACGCGCCGGCGATCAGCAGCAGCTGCGCGAAGGCAGCAGGCCGTGCCACCGCCATCCATGCCGTGTTGCTGCGATGCGCGCCAACCAGTGGCAGGCTGGCCTGCAGCAGCGAGGCCAGCAACGCGCACAACAGCAGGATCTGACCCAGTTCGGGCAGCACTCAGCGCACCTCGGGTGCCGTTACCGGCACGTCGTGCTTGCGATGGGCGTCGCCCATCTTGTCGGCCACTTCCTTCGGCACGTACTTCTCATCGTGCTTGGCCAGCACCTCGTCGGCGACGAAGGTGCCGTCCTGCAGGCGACCAGTGGCGACCACCGCGGTGCCTTCGGCAAACATGTCCGGCAGGATCCGCGACGTGGTCACTGCCAGCTGGGCATCGCCGTCGGTCACTTCAAATCGTGCTTCCAGCGAGCCGACCGGTCGGTTGAAGGAACCTTTCACCACCATGCCGCCCAGGCGGAAGCGCGACTGCGCATCGACATCCCCGCGCAGCACTTCCGAAGGTGTGTAGAGGTAGGCGATGTTGCGCTCCAGCGCCATCGCCACCAGCGCGGTGGCCAGCCCGGAGGCGAGCAGGGCCAGCAGTACCCAGGCCAGGCGACGGCGTTGTACCGGCGTCATCGTTCCAGCTCCGTCGACAGCGGCGCTGCAGCATCCTGTTTGACGGCGCGGGTCTGCTGCCGCTGCTGACGGGCCAGCGCCAACCGGCGTGCCACACGCAGGCGCAGCCATGAACCGATGGCATCGGCGCCGAGCACCAGTACGAACACGGCGTAGGCGCCGATCACATAGGGCAGGTGGGTCATGATCGGGCCTCCCCGGCCGCACGTGCGGCATCGACGCGGCCACCGACCCAGGCCTTGCCGGCCTCGCGGTCGAGATTGTCGGCGCGGGCCTTGGCCAGCACCGAGCCGGCGAACCAGAACTTGGTGCCGATCACCATCCACCACAGTGGCGCGATCATCGCGCTGCTGATCGCCGATTCACCGAACACGCTGATCGACTGGCGCTGGTGCAGGCCGCCCCACCAGTCCACCGAGTAGCGGATCACCGGCAGCAGGCTGACACCGACGATGGCCAGCAGGCCGGCCGCGCGCGCGGCGCTGCGGCGGTCCTCGATGGCGTGGTACAGGCCAATCACGCCCAGGTACAGGAACAGCAGCACCAGCTCGCTGGTCATGCGCGGGTCCCAGTCCCACCAGGTGCCCCAGGTGCCCTTGCCCCAGATGCTGCCGGTCAACAGGGTGATCAGGGTGAAGCCGGCACCCATCGGCGCACACGCCATGGCCAGGATCTCGCAGACCTTGATCCGCCAGATCAGGGCGATGGCGGCATACAGCGCCATCAGCGCGAACACGAACAGGCTCATCCAGGCACTGGGCACGTGGATGTAGAGGATGCGGAAGCTGTCCAGCTGCTTGGCTTCCGGCGGCACCACCAGCAGCGCCTGCCACATGCCGACCAGTAGCACCGGCACCGCAGCCAGGTAGAACACCCGCGACCAGCGGGCAGCGAAGCGGTCGAACGTGGGAGGCGAACCGAGTTGGTGGAACCAGCGGACAATCGGATTCATGCGTGGCGGCTATCCAGCAGGGGGGGATTGGCTCTCAGCTCGGTCAACTCAGAGAAATACGTATTGCAGCGGCAGTGGCCAGCGGTGCCAGCACCAGCGCGACCAGCAGGCCGGCGCCCAGCATCAGCAGCGCACCGACCGGATCCTGCCCGCGTCCGGCTGCCACCAGACTGCCTGCGCCGAACACCAGCACCGGCACGTACAGCGGCAGCGACAGCAACGCCACGAGAATACCAGAGCGTCGGATGCCCACGGTCAGCGCGGCGACCACGCCACCGATCAGGCTCAGCAACGGCGTTCCCAGCAGCAACGATGCCAGCAGCATCGGCAGCTGGTCATGCGGCAGATGCAGCATTTCGGCCAGCAGCGGGCTGACCACGATCAACGGCAGGGCGGTGGTGGCCCAGTGCAGCAGCACGCGCACCAGCACCAGCCAGGCCAGCGGCACCGGCGCCAGCAGCCATTGTTCCAGCGAGCCGTCTTCGGCATCGGAGCGGAACAGTGAATCCAGCGACAGCTGCCCGGCCAGCAGCACAGCAAGCCACAGCACTGCGCCTGCGGTGGCGGCCAGCAGGTTTGGCTCGCGGCCCTGGGCCAGCGCGAACAGCACCACCACCAGCACCGCGAACAGCAGCGGCTGCAGCGCGTCGCCGCGGCGCCGCCAGAGCAGGCGCAGGTCGCGCTTGAGCAGGGCGCCTGCGGTCTGCCACAGGCCCGGTTCGGTGCCCGGCGCGATCATGCGGCACCGCCGAGGTCGAGCTGGCGGGTCCGCACCGGCGGTGCGGCATAGGCGCCGTGGGTGGTGACCAGCGCAGCGCCACCGGCGCGCAGGTGCGCGGAAATCATCCGGTTGACCAGAGTGATGCCCTCCAGGTCGAGGTTGGCGTAGGGTTCGTCGAGCAGCCACAGCGGCGCCGGCGACAGCCAGATGCGCGCCAGTGCCAGCCGCCGCTTCTGCCCGGCCGATAGATGCCGCACAAGGGTTTCCTCATATCCGGCCAGGCCGACAATGGCCAGCGCGTTGCCCGGCATCTGCCGTGCGCGGCGGCCGTGCAGGCCGCACAGGAAGTGCAGGTTCTCCAGCGTGTCCAGGTCTGGCTTCAGCGCCGGCAGATGGCTGAGGTAGGCCACGTAGCGTGCACGTTCGGCATTGTTGGCCGGCTTGCCGTCGATCCGCACCTGCCCGGCCCCGGGCCGGGCCAGGCCGGCCAGCACGCGCAGCAGCGTGGTCTTGCCGGCGCCGTTGCCGCCCTGCACCAGCAGGGCTTCGCCGGCGTCCACATGGAAGTCCAGCGGGCCGAACACCGGCTCGTCATTGCGGGAGAAGCTCAGGCCGCTGGCAGCCAGCAATGCAGGGGTGTTCAAGGGGCAAAGGTCTTCATGCCGGAGTGCGGCGGCAATTGTAGCGGTGAATGCCGATGGTAGTGCCGGCCTCTGGCCGGCAATTTCGCCACCTGCCAGCCGAAGTTGCCGGCCGGCAGCCGGCACTACCGACGCGCGGATTGCGTAAACTCGCAGGTCTGTTCCCCCACAGCCCAGGCCGATGCAACCCACCACCAAGCTGCCCAAGGTCGGTACCACGATCTTCACCGTGATGTCCCAGCTCGCCGCCGAACACGGCGCAGTCAACCTGGGCCAGGGTTTTCCGGACTTTTCGGCGCCGCAGCGCCTGATCGACGAGACTGCCAGGGCGATGGTCGCCGGGCTGAACCAGTACCCGCCGATGACCGGCGTGGCGCCGCTGCGCCAGGCCATCGCGCAGAAGGCGCTGGACTGCTACGGCGCCCAGGTCGATGCGGACAGCGAGATCACTGTCACCAGCGGTGGCACCGAGGCCATCTTCAACGCCATCCACGCCGTCGTGCGTGCCGGCGAGGAAGTGATCGTGCTCGACCCGGCCTATGACTGCTACGAACCGGCGATCGACCTGGCCGGTGCCAAGGCCGTACATGTGTCGCTCGATCCGCAGACGTTCGCCGTCGACTGGGACCGCGTGCGTGCGGCGATCACCCCGCGCACCCGCATGTTGATCGTCAACACCCCGCACAATCCGTCCGGCGCGATGCTGTCGGCGCAGGACATGCAGGCACTGGCCGAGCTGCTGCGTGGCACGCAGATCTACCTGATCTCCGATGAGGTGTACGAACACATCATCTACGACGGCCGCCGCCATGAATCGGCGCTGCGCTACCCGGAACTGCGCGAGCGCGCGTTCGTGATCTCCAGCTTCGGCAAGACCTACCACTGCACCGGCTGGAAGATCGGCTATGCGATCGCACCGCCGGCGCTGACCGCCGAGTTCCGCAAGGTGCACCAGTACAACACCTTCACCAGCTTCGGCCCGGCGCAGTACGGCTTCGCCGCGATGATCCGTGACGAGCCCGAGCACCACCTGGAGCTGGGCGCGTTCTACCAGGCCAAGCGCGACCGCTTCCGCGAGCAGCTGGCCGGCACCCGCCTGAAGGCGCTGCCGGTGCCGGGTGGCTACTTCCAGCTGGTCGATTACTCGGCCATCAGCGACCTGCCAGACCATGAGTTCGTGAAGTGGCTGACCATCGAGAAGGGCGTCACTGCCATTCCGCTGTCACCGTTCTACGAGAACCCGCCGGCCGGCCAGCGCCTGGTGCGTCTGTGCTTCGCCAAGAACGAAGCGACCATGGACGCGGCCATCGAACGCCTGCGCCTGCTGTGAGCGGAGGGCTGAACATGCAGGACCTGCGCATTTCCCTCGTCCAGGGCGACACCCGCTGGCACGACCCGGCGGGCAACCGCGCCTACTACGGCGCGCTGCTGGCGCCGCTGGCCGGCAACACCGATCTGGTGATCCTGCCGGAGACCTTCACCAGTGGCTTCTCCAACGAAGCCATTGCCCAGGCCGAAGGCATGGACGGCCCGACCGTGGCCTGGGTGCGCGAGCAGGCCAGGGCCTTGGACGCGGCGGTGATCGGCAGCGTGCAGCTGCGTGATGGCGATGGCGTCTACAACCGCCTGCTGTTCGCCACGCCCGATGGTGAGCTGCAGTACTACGACAAGCGCCACCTGTTCCGCTACGGCGGCGAGCACGAGCGTTATGCCGCCGGTCGCGACCGCCTGAGCGTGGAATGGAAAGGCTGGCGGATCAATCCGCAGGTCTGCTACGACCTGCGTTTCCCGGTGTTCTGCCGCAACCGCTACAACGTGGAGCGTCCGCAGCAGCTGGATTTCGACCTGCAGATCTTCGTCGCCAACTGGCCTTCGGCACGCGCCTATGCGTGGAAGACACTGCTGCGTGCACGTGCGATCGAGAACCTGTGCTTCGTTGCTGCGGTGAACCGTGTCGGCGTCGATGGCAACCAGCTGCACTACGCCGGCGACAGCGCGGTGCTGGATTTCCTCGGCCAGCCGCAGGTGGAGATCCGCGAACGCGAACAGGTGGTCACCACCACCATTTCGGCCGAGGCGCTGGCGGCACACCGCGCACGTTTCCCGGCGATGCTTGATGCCGACGCCTTCCATCTGGACGAACAGGCCTGAGCGACGGCCTGAACGCTGCCGCACCAGCGCGCGCGCCTGCATTCAACCTGCACGCGCGCGCTGCTAGATTCGCCGCCAGTCCGACCGAACGGGAAGTCCCGCCATGAACAAGCCCTTCGCCCTGCTGCTGGCCCTGTCTGCCGCATCGCTCGCCCCGGCCGCGCACGCTGCCGGCAACCTCGATTGCGAGCTGCGCTACAACCTGTCCGGCTGGTCGCTGATCTACAAGACGGCTTCCGGCAATGGCACGGTCACCTGCAGCAACGGCGCCAGCATGCCGGTGCACATCCAGATGAAGGGGGGCGGCCTGACCGTGGGCAAGTCGAAGATCACCAACGGGCGCGGCAATTTCACCGGCGCGATCAGCATCGACCAGCTGCTGGGCACTTACGCGTCGGTTGGTGCACATGCCGGTGCGATGAAATCCAGCAATGCGCAGGTGATGACCAAGGGCGACATCTCACTGGCCCTGTCCGGTACCGGCAAGGGCTGGGACCTGGGCGTGGACGGTACCGCGTTCACCCTCAGCCGGCGCTGAGGCGCGACGGCTCGGCAGCTCCCCAGCTGATGCGGATGTAGTGCTGTTCGGAGTCGCTCAATAACCGTTCGATACCGAAACCATTCTTCAGCAGCTGCGCGACCACGTCTTCGACGAGCTGCTCGCTGGCCATTACCTGGTTGAAGCCGAACACGATGTAGCGTCGGCCATTTTCCGAGCCGATCTGGATAGCGTTGTCGAGATCGCGGTAGAACAGTTCGATTGGGCGCTTGGCAGCATCGGCGTTGGCGCGGGCCTGTTCGGCGGTGATGGTGATCACGGGCATCTGTCTTGTGTGGGAGAGCGCGCACGATAGCCGGGGAATCAAAACCATTCCCGGAAGGCGCGCACAGTGCGCTGCTTTTGCAGCAATTCCTAGGCTGCAACGGGACGCCGCCGCTGCAGCCACAAGGCCAGCAGGCCACACACGATGAGGGTCGGTGCCAGCAGCTGCACTGCACCGACCAGCGCCATCGCCGCACCGATCAACAGGTAGTAGAGCAGGCCGAACAGCGCGCCTGCGCTGCCGAGACAGTGTGGATAGCCACGCAGGGCCTGGCCGAGCACATTGGGAATGGCAAGGCCGAAGCCCGTCACCACCGGCACCATCGCCGCGACCAGGGCGGGGTGATCATGCAGCAGCGCAGCCAGCAGGCCTCCCGTCAGAACCAAGCCTGCGGCGATGCGGATACGCGCGGTTGTGGAAACGCCTGCACGCAGCAGGCAGCCATTGCCCCACGCGCCCAATGCCGAGCCCAGTGCCAGCACCGCGCCGCTGGCGCCGAACCAGGTGGCTGGCCAGTGCAGGCGCGCGAACACGAAGGGGCCGAGTACATACCAGCTGTACATCGCCACGTTGAAGGCCATCACCAGCAACGCGTGTGACCAGATCCAGCGATCGCGCAGCAGCTGCCGCAGCAGCAGCAGCATGGGCGTGTGCGGGATCTGTGCAGGGCGACTTTCACGCAGGCCTGCCAGGCATGCCACCGCCAGCAGGGCGGCGATCAGCAGCAGGCCGGACTGTACGCCGACATAGCCATGGGTGGCGACCAGCAGCGTGCCCAGTGCAAGGCCGATGGCCGGGCTCAGGGCCAGGGCCATGCCGATCCAGGAGAATGCCTGCGCCAATGCCGGCCCCCGCAGATGGTCGCGCAGCACGGTCTGGGTGACCACCGAAGCGGCGGCGGCGCCGACTGCGGCCAGCGCCTGGGCCAGCAGTACCTGGCCGAAGCTGCCTGCCATCAGGCCGCCCAATGCAGCCACTGCGAAGACGCCGAGGCCACAGAGAAGGGCGGGGCGGCGACCGAGGCGATCGGCCAAGCGCCCCCACAGCAGCACGCCTGCAGCGAAGCCGAACAGGTACAGGCTCATGGCCTGGCTGGCGGCACTCGGCGGCAAGGAGAAGCGTTTGGCCAGATCGGCCAGGGCCGGGCTGTACAGGGTCTGTGCCAGCTGCGGAAACATCAGCAGTGCAATGGTCAGCAACAACAGGCGGCGCGACATGCGGGCGCTCCAGGAACAGGGCCGCGCATTGTGGTCGCGTCCGCAATGGCGCACCCTGTCTAATCTGTCATTGGATGTATGAAATCAGACATGGCCTGGTTGCAGCCGGACGCGCACTTCGACGCCGATGCCTGGAGCGCTCCGGTGCTGGGTATCGCGGCCTCACTGGCGGATCACGATTCGGGTTGGCACCAGCACGCACGCGCGCAGCTGCTGTATACCCGGCAGGGCTGTACACGCCTGACTTACGGTGATCGCATCAGCCTGCTGCCGCCCGCGCGCGCCGCGTGGATCCCGGGTGGGCTGCGCCATCGCGCGCAGATGCGCCAGGCGGTCGACTACCGTTCGTTGTACTTCGACGCCAGCCTGGCGGCCCAGCTGCCCCGGCAGCCGGCGATCATCGGCGTGGGTCCGCTGCTGCAGGCGTTGCTGGAGCCGATCGCACAGGCACCGTTCGACCAGGACTGGCAGGCGCCGCGTGCGCACCACCAACTGGCGTTGTGCGTGCTGGAAATCGCCGCTGCACCGCTGGCGCCGATGGACCTGCCTTTACCGCGTGATCCACGAATCACACGTTGCCTGCCGCTGGCCGAACAGCTGCCGCCCGAACTGGGGGAGCTGGCCGCGCGCACGGGCCTGAGCGCGCGTACCGTCGGCCGGTTGATGCAACGTGATACCGGCATGAGCTATCAGGCCTGGCGCCAGCAATGGCGCCTGATGCGGGCCATGGAGCTGCTGCTGCTCGGCCGTCGCGTCGCGCATGTGGCCCAGGACACCGGCTTCTCCGCCGAGAGCCCGTTCATCGCCTTCTTCCGCAGCATGACCGGCACCACGCCCGCCGCGTTCCAGCGCCACGCAAAAGGGGACGGAGGGGATTAAGTCGCTTTCGCCCCTTCGACACACACAGTGGCAAAAACGACTTAATCCCCTCCGTCCCCTTTTCAACGAAAAACCCCGGCCGGAGCCGGGGTTTTTCATTTCAGTCGGGTCGGTGATCAGCCGCCGCGCGGGCCGCTGCGGCGCGGGCCGCCCGGACCGCGGTTGCCGCCGGGGCCACCCGGGCCACGGTTGCCACCCGGACCGCCCGGGCCGCGATTACCGCCCGGACCACGGTTGCCGCCGCCCGGACCACGACCGCCCGGACGGGCGCCCTGCGCCGGCTTCGGGCTGCCATACGGGTTGAAGCCCGGAGTGGCGTGGTCGGACGGGAAGCTCGGGGCATTGCCCGGATGGCCATACGGGTGCTTGTTGCCCTGGCCCTGCGAGCGGTTGCCCGCACCGGCCGGACGGCCCTGGCCGCCTGCGCCGCTCCGGCCTTCGCCGCCGAAACCGCCACGGCCCTGGCCGCCACCGGCGCCTGCGCCCGGACCCTTCGGCTTGCCGTACGGACGGCCCTGGCCGCCTGCACCCGGACCACGGGCGCCGGGGCCACGTGCGCCCGGACCGGCATTGCGATGGCCGCTCGGGCCGGTGCTCACGCCATCCGGCACGTACCAGGTGCGGAACGCCGCCGGATTGCCTTCCGGCAGCGAACGATCGTTCTTCTGGGCGCGCTGCTTGAACGGCTTCTGCGACTGCTTGGCTGCCGCTTCACCGCTGACCGTCAGGCCGCCCTTGAAGCCGCCACCCTTGCCGCCGCGACCACGGCCGCGGTCTTCGCGGACGTTGTCGAAACGACGCAGCTCGCGGCCTTCGTCGGCGGTGTTGTGGCCGTTGACATAGGCATTGCCGCGGCCACCTTCGCGCACGCGCACGGTGGTCTTGGCGGCGCGGCGCTGGCCGATCACCGGCTGCAGCGTCAGTGCCGACGGTGCGCCTTCTTCCAGCTTCAGCTGCGCGCGCAGGGCTTCCACCTGGGCGGTGCCCAGTTCCACCGAATGGCCACGGGCCAGTTCGCGCGGCAGGCTCACCTTGCCATAGCGGGTGCGCTTCAGGCGGCTGACCTGGCAGCCCTGCGATTCCCACAGGCGGCGCACTTCGCGGTTGCGGCCTTCCTTCACCACGACGCGGAACCAGTCGTGCGAATCGGTGCCGCCGATGCGTTCGATCTCGTCGAACTTGGCCGGGCCGTCTTCCAGTGCCACGCCACGGGTGAGGCGGTCGACGATGGCGTCGGAGACCTTTTCCTCGCCTTCCGGCGCACGCACGCGCACCACGTACTCGCGCTCGACCTCGAACGACGGGTGCATCATGGCGTTGGCCAGTTCACCGTCGGTGGTGGCCAGCAGCAGGCCGGTGGTGTTGATGTCCAGGCGGCCGATCGCGATCCAGCGCGCGCCCTTCAGCGGCGGCAGCGATTCGAACACGGTCGGGCGGCCTTCCGGATCATCGCGGGTGGTCACTTCGCCTTCCGGCTTGTTGTAGACCAGCACGCGCGACGGCTCGGCCAGGGCGGTGGCGACGAAGCCACGGCCATCCAGTTCGATCTTGTCGCCGCTCTTGACCGACATGCCGGTCTGCGCGACTTCACCGTTGACCTTGACCAGGCCTTCGGCGATGCGCTGTTCCAGCGCGCGGCGCGAGCCGAGGCCGGCCTGGGCCAGCACCTTGTGCAGGCGCTCTTCCAGCTTGAACTGTTCGGAGGTGGCTTCGCGCTTCAGCGAGAGCTTGTTACGGGGGGTGTCACTCATCAGTTTTGCTCCGGCCGACGGTTTCGAGGTCGGCCTCTGGTTCGGAATCGGCTTGGTCAACAGCCACGGTCGTCATCGCGACGGCGTTGTCTTCGCGTTCGTTCACTGGCACCGCGCGCTCGCCCGGCGCGGAATCGGGGTGCCCATCATCGAGGGGCGAAGGTGCTTGCTCATCGGAAGCCGACGCAGACGCTGCATCGGCGGAATCGGGGGTGTCGCTGCCGGCCAGGCCGGTGTCATCGTTCGCGGCAGCGCCATCGGCGCCAGCCGAAATGTCAGGACCGTCGGCACTGGCGGCGGCCGGTGCGTCACGGTCCAGGGACAGCTGGGGTTCCAGCTCGCCCAGGTCCTTCAGTTCCGACAGTGGCGGCAGCTCATCCAATCGCTTCAGGCCGAAATAATCCAGAAAGCCCTTGGTGGTGCCGAACAGCGCCGGCTTGCCGGGCACATCGCGGTGGCCGACCACGCGGATCCACTCGCGTTCTTCCAGCGCCTGGATGATGTTGCTGCTGACCGCCACGCCGCGCACCTGCTCGATCTCGCCGCGGGTGATCGGCTGCCGGTAGGCGATCAGCGCCAGGGTTTCCAGGGTGGCGCGGGTGTAACGGGTCTTGCGTTCGGTCCACAGCCGGCTGATCCAGCCATGCACTTCGCCGGTGACCTGGTAGCGGAAGCCGGAGGCGACCTCGACCAGTTCCACGCCGCGCCCTTCGCAGGCCTCGCGCAGGCGTTCCAGTGCGCGTTCGATGCTACCCGGAGGTGCCGGTTCCTCTTCCGGGAACAGATCCTTCAGCTGGGCCAGGGTGAGCGGCTGGCTGGAGGCCAGCAGGGCACCCTCGACAATGCGGTTGATCAGCAATTGATCCATCGGCAGTCAGCGCTCACTCGTCTGCATTGGCGGCGTCGTTGTCGTCGAATTCGCTGCTGAACTGCAGCGGGGCATTGGTGTTGCCGGCGGCCAGCGATTTCACGTAGATCGGCGCCAGCGGTTCTTCCTGGACGATGTCCAGCAGCTGTTCCTTGGCCAGCTCCAGCACCGCCAGGAACGTGACCAGCACGCCCAGCTTGCCTTCTTCGGCCGTGAACAACCCTTCAAAACGATAGAACTTGCCATCTTCCAGGCGTCCCAGCACTTCGCCCATGCGTTGCCGCACGCTCAGTGCCTCACGCTTGATGGCGTGGCCGCTGAACAGCTCGGCGCGCTTGAGCACGTCGTGCAGCGCCAGCAGCATCTCCTTCAGGTCCACCGGCGGCGGCAGCTTCACCGTAGCGCGTTCGGGCATGAAGGCATGCGCCACCGTCGTGTCGCGATCCTGGCGGGGCAGGGCGTCGATGTCCTCGGCGGCCTGCTTGAAGCGTTCGTACTCCTGCAGCCGGCGCACCAGCTCGGCGCGCGGGTCGGCCTCATCGCCTTCCTCGCTGACCGGGCGTGGCAGCAGCATGCGCGACTTCACTTCGGCCAGGATCGCCGCCATCACCAGGTACTCGGCGGCCAGCTCGAAGCGCAGCTCGCGCATCACGGTGATGTATTCCACGTACTGCCGGGTGATCTCGGCAACGGGAATGTCCAGGACATCCAGGTTCTGGCGGCGGATCAGGTACAGCAGCAGGTCCAGCGGGCCTTCGAAGGCATCCAGGATGACTTCCAGCGCGTCCGGCGGAATGTACAGGTCCTGCGGAATCTGCAGGACCGGTTGCCCATGCACCACGGCCAGCGGCATTTCCTGCTGCTGTGGGGCGGGCGGCCGGGTTGGCGGGTTCGCGTCGAGCGCGAGTTCGGAAGTCATCTAATGGACATCAGGATTGCAACGGACCAGTCGCGGCACCGGGTTCGCCGGGCCAACGCCACGGAGCCCCAGGGCACCAGACACGCCGGGATCGGCGCGATTCCACACATATCAAACAGCAGGACGCGCCGCAGGAAACGGCGGCGACGGAACTACGGGGAGGTCGTCTACGTGGCCCGGCCAGGTGGACCGGTTTGAAGCAGCGGGACGGTCGTCGGGGGCTGCGTTGGCCGCAAAAACCGACGGGCTGCTGCATCCAGCCACGTGCAATGGAGTCTAGGGTAAGCCTTTGTCGCGCCAGTGTCCAGCCGGGCCGGGGCAGGGGCCGCATTGGCTAGAATCTGCGGACCCGACAACGCAAGCGAGGAAATGCCGGTGTGGTATGTGATCGAAGGGTATGACGGCCAGGATGTGCTGGCGCAGCGGCTGCAGGCGCGGCCGGAACACCTGGCGCGGTTGCACGCGCTGCGCGACGAGGGACGCCTGCTGCTGGCCGGCCCGTGCCCGGCGGTGGACAGTGAAGACCCGGGCCCGGCCGGTTTCAGCGGCTCGGTGGTGATCGCGCAGTTCGAGTCGCTGCTGCAGGCCCAGGCCTGGGCCGACGCCGACCCGTACGTGGCGGCCGGCGTCTACACCCGCGTGCAGGTGCGGCCGTTCCGCAAGGTGTTGCCGTGAACGCGGAACGGATCTCGCGAATGCGTGATGCGCTGCAGCATGCCCTGGCGCCGAGCGTGCTCGAGATCGAAGACGACAGCCATCGCCACGCCGGCCATGCCGGTGCGCGCGACGGTCGCGGCCATTTCAACGTGCATGTGGTCAGTGAACGCTTCGCCGGACTGGGCCCGCTGGCCCGGCATCGCGCGGTGTACGCCGCACTGGGGTCGATGATGGAGACCGATATCCACGCGCTGTCCATCCGCGCACATACCCCGTCAGAACAGGGCTGAGCCCTTGTCCCGCACTGTCCTGGCCGGTCCGCACGGGCCTCGCCGCGGACAGATTTTCATGTCCATTTCGGGACATTCGCCTAACGGACTGTTTACAAGCCCAGATGGAAACGCTTACATTCCGCGCCAATGCTGGTAGGTCCAAGCCGTGGAGGGCGGCTTCGTGAACAAGGCAGCTATCACAATCAAAGACGTCGCTCGCGAAGCCCGGGTCTCCGTGGCCACGGTTTCCCGCGCGCTCAACGGGCATGAAAATGTCGCCGAACCGGTCCGCCAGCTTGTGCTGGAGGTCGCCGCACGGCTGCGTTACACCCCGCACGCCGCCGCCCGCAGCCTGAGCAGCCGCCGCACCAATACGGTGGGCGTGGTGCTGCCGGATCTGTACGGCGAGTTCTTCTCCGAGCTGATGCGTGGCATCGACAACGTCGCCCGTAGCCGCCGCCAGCACCTGCTGGTGTCCAGCTATCACGGCGACCAGGAACAGCAGGGCGCGGCCCTGCGCGCCATGCGCGGTCGCGTCGACGGCCTGCTGGTGCTCTCGCCCTATGCCGAGAGCCCCGGTTTCCTGACCGACAACCTGCCGCAGTCGTTGCCGACGGTGTTGATCAACACCTATCTGCCCGGGCAGGACCACCCGGTGCTGAGCATTGACGACCATGCCGGTGCGATGGCGATGACCCGCCACCTGCTGGACGCCGGCCACCGCCGCATTGCATTCATTTCTGGCCCGGACCTCAACTTCGACGCGCGCGAGCGCCTGCGCGGCTTCCGTGACGCGCTGGTGGCTTTTGGCAGTGGCGCCGAGGGCATCGAGCTGCCCGGTGATTTCGACGAAGCTTCCGGCCATCGCGCCGGTCAGGAGTTGCTGGCAGCCGGAGCGCTGCCCGATGCCGTGTTCGCCGCCAACGACATGATGGCCCTGGGCTGCCTGTATGCGTTCACGCAGGCAGGGGTCCGTGTTCCGGCCGATGTCGCCCTGGCGGGTTTCGATGACATTCCACTGGCGCGTTTCGTCCACCCGTCGCTGACCACCATGCAGGTCAGCATCGCCGAGCTCGGCGACCGGGCCATGACGCGCCTGCTGCAGTTGATGGACGGCACCTCCACGGACGGGACAGGGGACAAGCAGACCCTGGTTCCCCGCTTGATAGTTCGCGATTCCACCACTCCGCCATCGGGCCATTGAAGCCAGAGGCGTTCCTTCTTTTTTGATTGATCGCAGGTACCGCGCAAGCGGTTACCGCCACCCGGAGATTGAGTTGATGATGCACACCACCTTCCGCACGCCGGCACGCCGGCTGCTGAGCACCGCACTGGTCAGCTGCCTGATGCTGGCCGCCGCTCCGAACGTCATGGCGCAGTCGGCCAACGCCAGCCTGCGCGGCCAGGTTTCCGGCGCCCAGGCCGGCGCCGAAGTCACCGCCACCAACGTGGCCACCGGTACCGTCCGTCGCGGCACCGTGCGTGCCGATGGCAGCTACTCGCTGATGGGCCTGGACCCGGGCACCTACGACGTGGTTGCCAACGGCCAGTCGCAGAAGGTCACCGTCACCGTGGCCTCGACCGCTACGCTGAACTTTGCCGGCGCTGCCAGCAGCACCCCGGGGTCGACCGCGGCCACCAACCTGGACACTGTCAACGTCGTCGCGCCGACCCTGCTGCAGGAAGTGCGCACCTCCGAAGTCGGCAAGACCGTCAGCCTGCAACAGATCCAGACCACCCCGCAGGTCTCGCGCAACTTCCTGGAGTTCGCCGACGCGGTGCCGGGCCTGATCTTCACCCGTGACGCCAAGGGCAATACCTCGCTGCGCGGCGGTGCCACCAATGCCGATGGCACCAATGTGTACATCGACGGCGTGGGCCAGAAGAGCTACGTGAAGGGTGGCGGCGTGGCCGGCCAGTCCGGCAGCGCCGGCAACCCGTTCCCGCAGCTGGCCATCGGTGAATACAAGGTCATCAGCGGCAATTACAAGGCCGAGTATGGCCAGGTGTCGAGCGCCGCAGTGACTGCTGCGACCAAGTCCGGTACCAATGAGTTCAAGGGTGAGGCGTTCTACCGCTACACCGATGAGGACATGCGTGCCAAGACCCCGGCCGAGCGTCAGGGCGGCAAGGACAAGATGGTCTCGGCCGAGAAGGAATACGGCTTCGCCCTGGGCGGCCCGATCATCCAGGACAAGGCGCACTTCTTTGTCACCTACGAAGCCAAGCGCTTCGATCTGCCGGTCACCATCGCGCCGGACGGCGCGGTCACCGGCGCTGCGGGCCTGCTGCCGCCGGCCGGCGCCGCCGGCCTCGGCCCGGCCAGCCAGCCGTTCCAGCAGGATCTGATCTTCGGCAAGATCGACTTCGAGCCGACCGACAACGATCGCATTGAACTGACCTTCCAGGACCGCGACGAAACCCAGTCGCAGTTCAGTGGCCAGACCTCGCCGCAGGCCGGACGCGAAGTGGTCAATACCGACCGTCGCTACGCCCTGCGCTGGAACCACAGCGGTGAGCGTTACTACAACGAATTGATGGTCACCCACGAGGATTCGTTCAACAATCCGACCCCGCTGACCCTGGCCAACGGCATCACCTACACCGCGCCGGACGGTCCCGAAGACCGCACCGTGGTGAAGATCGGCGGTGCATCGGCTCTGGATTCGCAGGTGAAGGGCCAGAAGGGCTGGTCGATCGAAGACAACCTGACCCTGGATGGCATCCAGTGGGCCGGTGACCACACCATCAAGATGGGCGTGAAGTACAAGCAGATCGACCTGTACGCTTCCGACGCGGCGCAGATCAACCCGACCTTCACCTATTCCCTGGGAGACCCGGACTTCCCGGATTCGATTCCGTACAAGGCGCAGTTCGTCAAGCCGGTGACCGGCGTGTCGGGCGTGTCCGGCGAAGTGCGTTCGAAGTCCAAGCAGTACGGTGTGTTCATCCAGGACGACTGGCAGGTCAACGACCACCTGCAGCTGAACATCGGCCTGCGCTGGGACTACGAAAAGACCCCGACCTACCTGAATTTCGTCACCCCGCAGCAGGTGGTCGACGCCATCTATTCGCAGGATCCGCGTGCGCCCGCCGGCCAGACCTACGCCGATTCGCTGGCACTGGGTGGCCTGGACATCAGCGACTACATCAGCAACGGCCACAACCGCAAGGCGTTCAAGGATGCCTGGCAGCCGCGCCTGGGCTTCTCGTATGACATCAATGCCGACGAGCAGCACGTGATCCACGGCGGTGCCGGCCGGTCCTACGACCGCGACCTGTTCGACAACCTGCAGCTGGAAACCACCAAGCTGGCTTTGCCGCAGCCGACCATCTACTTCCGCAACCCGGCCACCGGCACCTGCATCAACGGCCAGGCCGCCTGCTATGACTGGAACCCGAACCTGCTCAACGGCATCGGCAACCTGCAGTCACTGGTCGGCGCGACCAGCAATGCCGGTCTGGAAGTGGACCTGCTGAACAACAAGCTGAAGGCGCCGTACTCGGACCAGTTCAGCCTGGGCATGAGCAACCGGATCGGCGAGTGGCTGACCGACGCCACCATCGCTCGCACCCTGAGCTACGACGGTTTCGCCTTTACCCTGGGCAACCGTTACCCGACCGGCCAGTTCTTCGATGACCCGCGCCTGTGCGGTGGCACCGACCCGGGCCTGAGCCAGGCGTGGAGCTGCAACGTGCCGGGCTTCGGCAGCCTGATCATCGGCCAGCAGGGCATCAAGACCCGTGCCACCCAGGTGCTGCTGTCGGCGCAGAAGCCGTTCACCAAGGAAAGCGGCTGGGGTACCTCCATCGCCTATACCTGGACCACCGCCCGCCACAATCGCGACATCAACGAGAAGTACGCGTTTGACCGCGGTCTGATCGGCGACTATCCGACCATCCGCTCCAACGGCGCACCGCGCCACCGCCTGGTGGTGACCGGTTCGTACGCGGGCTTCTGGGGCATCACCTTCGGCGGCAAGATCACCCTGGCCACCCCGACGGCCGTCAACGACTGGTACCCGGTGATGCAGGCCAGCGGCTACACCCTGCCGACGCCGCAGGCGGCCGTGCCCAACGCCACCGGCAAGTTCCTGGTGGGCGGCAAGATCTTCGGCTACCGTTCGGTCGACCTGCAGGCGACGAAGACGTTCAAGATGCCGGGCGATACCGAGCTGTACGCACGTATCGACATCATCAACGTCTTCAACTTCGACAACTTCTCCACCTACAACTACGTCAAGACCAACGGCAAGCTGCAGGCCAGCTACAACGAGACCGGCGACATCATCGGCACGCCGCGTCAGATCAAGGCCGAAGTGGGCTTCCGCTTCTAAGCCCGGGTGTAGATGCACGACCCGATGCCGCCGCTCCGCCGGCGGCATCGGTCGCGGGAAAACGGCAATGGCCGGCTTCGTGCCGGTCCATTGCCCACGCCGCTGCCGGGCAGGGCGCAGCGGCGTGGGCAATGATCGCGGTGTCAAACCACGTTTCTCGTGGTTTTTTTTGAACGCAGCTTGTAAACGATTTCAGATCATTGGACGTTATGCTCTCCCATCGATCAGACCACCGGAGGAATCGCGCCATGCAGGCACGCCATCTGTTGTCCGCCGCGGCGTTGAGCCTGGCTGCTGCTGCCTGCCAGCCGGCCCAGCAGGAGCCTGCCAAGCCGCGGCCGCCGGTGATCCTGATCGAGGCCGATGCACCGCCGCGGCCGATGAAGCCGGAGCTGCCGCCGCTGTTCGATGACATCGAGCGCCGTACTTTCCAGTTCTTCTGGGACACCACCAACGAGATCAACGGCCTGACCCCGGACCGCTACCCGTCGCGGCCGTTCGCCAGCATCGCCTCGGTCGGCTTCGCGCTGACCGCCTATCCGATCGGCATCGAGAACGGCTGGGTCAGCCGCAACCAGGCGATCGACCGCACCCTGACCACCCTGAAGTTCTTCCGCGACGTGCCGATGGGCCCGCAGCGCACCGGCAAGGCCGGCTACAAGGGCTTCTACTACCACTTCCTGGACATGCAGGAAGGCCGCCGGTACGACAGCTGGGTCGAGCTGTCCTCGGTGGATACCGCGCTGCTGATGATGGGCGTGCTGTTCGCGCAGTCGTACTACGATGGTGACGATCCGCGCGAAAAGGAAATCCGCCAGATCGCCGATACGTTGTACAAGAAGGTCGACTGGCCGTGGTTGCAGCAGCGCGCGCCGCTGATCTCGATGGGCTGGTTCCCCGAGAGCGGCTTCATCGACCACGACTGGATGGGCTACAACGAGGCGATGATGGTCTACATCCTCGCCCTGGGTTCGCCGACGCACCCGGTCAGCCCGGATGCGTGGACGGTGTGGACGCGTACCTATGACAACGACTGGGGCGTCTACCAAGGCCAGGAGTACCTGTCCTTCGGCCCGCTGTTCGGCCATCAGTACAGCCACGTCTGGATCGACTTCCGCGACATCCAGGACGCGTACATGCGCGAGCGTGGCAGCACCTACTTCCTCAACAGCCGCTCGGCCGCCCTGGCCCAGCGCGAGTATGCCATCGCCAATCCGATGCAGTGGAAGGAGTACGGCGAAAACGTGTGGGGTTTGACCGCCAGCGACGGACCACAGAACACCACCCAGGACTATCGCGGCGAGCAGCGCCAGTTCCGCCATTACTCTTCACGCGGCGCTGGCCTGCGCGAGAATTTCGATGACGGCACCATCGCCCCCACTGCCGCGATCGCGTCGGTGGTGTTCGCGCCGGAACAGGTGATCCCGGCCACGCTGGAGATGCACAAGCGCTACGGCGATTACATCTATTCCAGCTACGGCTTCCTGGATTCGTTCAATCCCAGCTTCAACTACGACATCCCGATCAAGACCGGCCGCGTGGTTCCGGATCGTGGCTGGGTCGCCAGCGACTACATCGCCATCGACCAGGGGCCGATCCTGACCATGATCGCCAACTACCGCAATGACTTCGTCTGGGAAGTGATGAAGAAGAACCCGTACATCCGCAAGGGCCTGGAGCGGGCGGGGTTCAGTGGTGGCTGGCTGGCGCCGGAAGGTTCGTTCCAGCCGCTGGAACTGCAGAAAGACGAAAAGGCCGCGGCGGCACGCGCGGTGGGTATCGCCGAATCACGCGCGGCTGCCGCGCAGGAACAGAAGAACAATGCCAACCGCAACACAGGCCAGGGCAAGTAACCCGATGCCGAACTGGATCGACCGTCTGCGCCGCTGGACACTGCCAGCCCTGGCCGCACTGGCCGTGGCCGGCTGCGCCCGCACCGAACCGGGCACCACCACCGTGCGCTTCTGGGCGATGGGCCGCGAAGCCGAGGTGGTCAGCGAACTGATCCATGAGTTCGAAGCCGAGAACCCGGGCATCAAGGTGGATGTGCAGAACATCCCGTGGACCGCTGCGCACGAAAAGCTGCTGACCGCGTTCGCCGCCGACGGTCTGCCAGACGTGTGCCAGCTCGGCAACACCTGGGTGCCGGAGTTCGCCGAGCTGGATGCGCTGACCCCGCTGCAGCCGTTCGTGCAGCGTTCGGCCGTGGTCGACCCGAAGGACTACTTCCAGGGCATCTGGGATACCAATGTGATCCATGGCGAGCTGGTCGGCGTGCCGTGGTATGTCGACACGCGTCTGATCTACTACCGCAAGGATCTGCTGGCCAAGGCCGGCTACGACCACCCGCCGCGCACGTGGGCGGAGTGGGACGAACAGATGGCGGCGATCAAGCGCATGCAGGGCCCGAACCGCTATGCGGTGCTGATGCCGATCAACGAGTTCGAGCAGCAGCTGTCGCTGGCGCTGCAGCAGCCCGATCCGCTGCTGCGCGACGATGACACCCGCGGCAATTTCGCCAGCCCGGGGTTCCGCCGCACGTTGGCCTTCTACGCCAACATGTTCGAGCAGGGCTGGGCGCCGAAGATGTCCGAGACGCAGATTTCCAACGTTTGGGATGAGTTCTTCCGCGGCTTCAACGTGTTCTACATTTCCGGCCCCTGGAACATCCGCGAGTTCAAGAAGCTGCAGCCCAAGGAACTGGAAGGGCAGTGGGGCACGGCCGCGCTGCCGGGTCCGGACGGTCCGGGCGCCGGCATTGCCGGGGGGACCAGCCTGGTGATCTTCCGCAAGTCGCAGCAGAAGGAAGCGTCGTGGAAGCTGATCGAGTTCCTGTCGCGCCCGGACATCCAGGCCCGTTTCCATTCCATCATCGGTGACCTGCCGCCGCGCCGCAGCGCCTGGAGTGCCCCGTCGCTGGCCAACGATCCGCTGGCGGCCGCGTTCCGCGACCAGCTGGAGCGGGTCAAGCCGACCCCGAAGGTGCTTGAGTGGGAGCGCATCGTGCAGGAAATGCGCATCGTCACCGAGAAGGTGGTGCGCGGTGGCCTGGCGCAGGACCAGGCCGTGGAAGAGCTGGACCAGCGCGTGGACAAGGTGCTGGGCAAGCGCCGCTGGATGCATGAACAACAACGCCTGCAGCAGCGCGTGCCGGCGCCGCAATCGAGCAGTGCCGTGGCCGCCGGGAGCGTGCAATGAAACGTACTTCGCTTGCCGGCTGGATCTTCGCCGGTCCCTCGCTGATCGTGCTGGGCATGTTCTTCGGCCTGCCGGTGGCTTCGGCGCTGGCGCTGAGCGTGACCGACTTCGACCTGTATGCCTTGGCTGACAGCAGCAACCTGCGCTTTGTCGGCCTGGGCAACTACATCGATCTGCTACAGACGCCGATGTTCTGGAAGTCGTTGTGGAATACCACTTACTTCGTGTTGATCGGCGTGCCGTTGTCGATTGGCGTGTCGCTGGGCGCAGCGATGCTGCTGAATGCACCGGCCGCGCGTTTCAAGGCGCTGTTCCGCACCGCGCTGTTCGCGCCGGTGGTGACCACGCTGGTAGCGGTGGCGGTGATCTGGCGCTACCTGTTCCATACCAGCTACGGGCTGGTGAACTACGGCCTGGGCCATCTGGGCATCAGTCCGATCGACTGGCTGGGCGATCCCAACTGGGCGATGCCGACCATCATGCTGTTCGCGGTGTGGAAGAACTTCGGCTACAACATGGTGATCTTCCTGGCGGGCCTGCAGGCGATCCCGCATGACCTGTACGAGGCCGCCCGCATCGACGGTGCCTCGCGCTGGAAGCAGTTCCTGCACATCACCCTGCCGATGCTCGGCCCGGTGCTGCTGGTGGTCGGCGTGATCACCGTGTCCGGCTACTTCCAGCTGTTCGCAGAGCCCTACGTGATGACCCGTGGCGACCCACTGCAGAGTACCGTCAGCGTGCTGTATTTCATGTTCGAGGAAGGCTTCAAGTGGTGGAACCTGGGACGCGCCTCCGCGGTGGCGTTCCTGCTGTTCCTGATCATCCTGGCGGTGACCACCGTGATGCTGCGTTTCGGCCGCAAGAGGCAGTTGGTATGAGTCGTGAAATCGGCCAGTCGCGCTGGTACCCGTGGTTGATCAATGGTGCGTTGCTGGTGCTGGCCCTGGTCAGCCTGGCGCCGTTGCTGTGGATGCTCTCGGTCTCGTTCATGCCGCAGGGCGAGGCGACCCACTTCCCGCCGCCGCTGCTGCCGTCCAGCATCACCACGCGCAACTACCATGAGTTGTTCGCGCGCACCGGCATGGGCGGCAACTTCGCCAACAGCCTGCTGGTGTCGGTCGGCATCACCCTGGGTTCGCTGCTGCTCAACACGATGGCCGGCTACGCCTTCGCCAAGCTGAACTTCGTTGGCCGCGAGCGCCTGTTCCAGGTGTTGATGGCGGCGCTGGTGATCCCGGCACAGGTAGCGATGCTGCCGCTGTTCCTGCTGATGAAGCAGCTGGGCCTGGTCAACAGCTTCGGCGGCGTGATCGTGCCGGCGCTGGCCAGCGTGTTCGGCATCTTCCTGGTGCGCCAATACGCGCGTTCGATTCCGGACGAACTGCTGGAAGCGGCCCGCATCGACGGGGCAGGGGAGCTGCGCATCTTCTTCCAGATCGTGCTGCCGATGCTCAAGCCGGTGCTGGTGACCCTGGCAATCTTCACTTTCATGGGCGCATGGAACGATTTCATGTGGCCGTTGATCGTGCTGACCGATCAGGAGCACTACACTTTGCCGGTGGCGCTGGCCACCCTCTCGCGCGAGCACATCATGGACGTGGAAATGATGATGGCCGGCGCGGTGGTCACCGTGGTTCCGGTGCTGGCGCTGTTCCTGGTGCTGCAGCGGTACTACATCCAAGGTCTGTTGTTGGGGAGCGTCAAAGGATGAAGCGAGCGATCGCCGTTGGACTGGGCCTGTTGTGGACCTCCCTGGCGATCGCCGCACCTCCGGCGCTGCCGGCACCGAAGGTGCTGGACGATTTCGACGACATCGCGGCCTGGAAGCTGGTGCTGTCCGACCAGGTCAGTGGTTCTCTGCGACCGGTCAGTGGCGCTGGCGGAGGCCGCGCGCTGTGCCTGGACTATGACTTCCACGATGTCTCCGGCTACGTCGGCATCCGCCGCGCGTTGAACATCGAGTATCCGGTCAATTACCGCTTCGGCTTCCAGCTGCGCGGTGATTCACCGGGCAACGACCTGCAGTTCAAGCTGATCGACGCCAGCGGCGACAACGTCTGGTGGGTCAACCGTCCCGGCTACAGCTTCCCCAAGGCATGGACGCCGGTCGAGTACCGGCGTCGGCAGATCGACAAGGCATGGGGGCCCTCGCCCGAGAAGGAGATGGCACGCAGCGCCGCCGTCGAATTCACCATCTACAGCAAGGTCGGCGGCCGCGGCACGGTGTGCTTCGACAAGCTGACCCTGCAGGGCCTGCCGCCGCAGGATGATTCGGCGCTGGTGCCGTCGGTGATCGCCGACACCGCTACCGCGCTGCAGGACCGCATGATCGACGGCAAGAGCGATACGTTCTGGATCAGCGGTGGCGTCAAGCAGCAGACCATCAGCCTGGACCTGCACAAGAGCCGCGAGATCGGCGGTGCGGTGATCGACTGGCTGCCGAACCTGGAAGCGCGTCGCTACACCGTGCGCACCTCCGAGGACGGCCGTGACTGGCGTACCGTGCGCGAAGTCACCAGCGGTGCGGGTGGCCGCGACTGGCTTGCCCTGCCGGACACCGATGCGCGCTACGTGCGCTTCGATCTGCAGGATGGCCCGAACTGGCGCTATGGCATCCGTGACATCGCGCTCAAGCCGCTGGCCTTCGCGGCCACGCCGAACGCGTTCCTGTCCTCGGTGGCCGCCGACCTGCCGCGCGGGTCGTTGCCGCGTGCCTACGTGGGCGAACAGCCGTACTGGACTCTGCTGGGCCTTGATGGCGGCCAGGAGCAGGCGTTGATCAGTGAGGACGGCGCACTGGAGCCGGCCAAGGGCAGCTTCAGCATCGAACCGTTCATCCGCCTCGACGGCAAGCTGCTGGACTGGTCGAAGGTGGCCATCACCCAGTCGCTGCAGGATCACTACCTGCCGATCGCCAACGTCGACTGGGTGCATGAGAAGGCCGGCCTGGCGGTGACAAGTTTCGTGCAGGGCACGCCGGAGCGCGCGCAGCTGATCGGCCGCTACCGGCTGAGCAATCCGGACAAGGTCGCGCACGAGTACACCCTGGCACTGGCGATCCGTCCGTGGCAGGTCAATCCGCCCACCCAGTTCCTCAACACCGTCGGTGGCTTCAGCCGCATCGATGCACTGGACGTGGGCGAGCAGCTGGTGCGGGTCAACGGTGAGCCACGCATCTACCCGCTACAGGTTCCGGACGCACGCTTTGCCAGTACGTTCGACGGCAAGCTCGATGCGATGCATCTGGCGGACGGAAAGTATCCGGCCACCACTGCAGTGAAGGACAACACCGGCATGGCGTCGGGCGCGTTGATCTATACGATCACGCTCGAGCCCGGCCAGAGCCGCGAGGTGGCGGTGGTACTGCCGCAGACCGGTGGCTGGGCGCCGCAGGCGCTGGACGTGGCCAAGGCGCAGGCGCAGGTAGCCGAGCAGTGGCGGCAGAAGCTGGGCGTGGTCTCGCTGCAGGTGCCCGCTGCGGGCCGGCCGCTGGTCGACACCCTGCGTACGGCAGTCGCGCACATGCTGATTTCGCGCGTGGGGCCGCGCCTGCAGCCGGGCACGCGCTCGTATGCGCGCAGCTGGATCCGCGATGGCGCGATGATCTCCGAGGGCCTGCTGCGCATGGGCCGCAGCGATGCGGTGCGCGACTACATCAACTGGTATGCGCCCTACCAGTTCGAGAACGGCAAGGTGCCGTGCTGTGTCGATGCACGTGGCAGCGACCCGGTGCCGGAGAACGACAGTCATGGCGAGCTGATCTACAGCATTGCCGAATACGGGCGCTACACCGGCGACAGTACCTTCGTCGAGCTGATGTGGCCGCACGTGCAGGGCGCCTACAGCTACATGGAGCAGCTGCGGTCCAGCGAGCGCAGCGAGGAGAACCGCGCACGCAATCCGGCCTTCTACGGCATGATGCCGGCCTCGATCAGCCACGAAGGCTATTCGGCCAAGCCGATGCACTCGTACTGGGACAACTTCTGGGCGCTGCGCGGCTACAAGGACGCGGCGCTGCTGGCGACCCAGCTGGGCAAGGTCGAGTCGATGCAGATGGCCGAATCGCGAGACCAGTTCCGTGCTGACCTGCAGGCCTCGCTGCTGTCGGCGATGCAGCAGCACAAGATCGATTACCTGCCGGGCTCGGCCGAGCTGGGCGACTTCGACGCGACCTCGACCACCATCGCGCTGGCGCCGGGCGGGGAGCAGGGCAGGCTGCCGCAGCAGGCACTGGAGGCTACCTTCGATCGCTACTGGAAGGAGTTCGTGGCGCGTCGCGATGGCAAGCGCGAGTGGAAGGACTACACCCCGTACGAGTGGCGCAACGTGGCCGCGTTCGTGCGCCTGGGCTGGCGCGACCGCGCCTGGCAGGCCACCGAGTTCTTCTTCAAGGATCGCGCACCGCAGGCCTGGAACCAGTGGGCCGAGGTGGTTTCGCGCACGCCGCGCAAGCCGTTCTTCGTCGGTGACCTGCCGCATGCCTGGGTGGCTTCGGACTTCGTGCGCTCGGCGCTGGACATGTTCGCCTACAACCGCGACATGGACGATGCGCTGGTGCTGGCTGCCGGTGTACCGACCGCGTGGCTGCAGGGCGAGGGCATCGCCGTTCAGGGCCTGCGTACGCCGCAGGGCCAGCTCAACTACCGCCTGCAGCGCAGCGACAAGCAGCTGGTGCTGGAGGTGCAGCCGGGCCTGGTGCCACCGGCCGGTGGCGTGGTGCTGCCATGGCCGTACGCGGGTGATCCGGGCGAGGCGACGGTCAACGGCGAAGCCGCCGAGTGGGTCAACAGGGAACTGCACGTGCACCAGCTGCCGGCGCGGGTCGAGATCGAAGTGCCGAACGCGGTGCGCCGCGCCGAGCGCAAGGGACAGTAACGATGAAGCAGCAGGGGGAGAGGGTGCGCACGACCGTGCGTGCCCTGGGGCTGGCAATGGCATTGGCATTGCCGGGCGTGATGATGGCGGCCGAACCGGTTGCCACGACTGCGGCGGCCGACGTTGCCAGCGCGCCGGGCATGAGCATGGTCACCTTCAACCTGCATCATGACCGTGAAGACTGGCCGAGCCGGCGCCGCACCATCCTGGCCGAGCTCAAGCGTCTGCAGCCGGATGCGGTTGCCCTGCAGGAGGTGATCCAGCGCCGCAACGTGCGCAACCAGGCGCAATGGCTGGCCAGCCAACTCGGCTACAGGTACGTGTTCGTGTCTACCGATCCCGTGGGCGCACCGAAGCGCTACGGCAATGCGCTGCTGACCCGGCGGCCGATCCTCGCCCAGGGGGATCATCTGCTGCAGCCGTTGGACGACTACCGCACCGTTGCTCACCTGCGCATCGACGTCGACGGCGCGCCGGTGAACGTCTACGCCACGCATCTGAACGAGCGCAGTGACGAGAGTGGGCAGCGCATCCGTCGCAGCCAGGTCGAGGACCTGCTGCGCTTCATCACTGCAACCTCGGCCGGTGCACCGGTGGTGATCGCTGGTGACTTCAATGCACTGGTGGATGCAGGCGACCTGAGCGAGCTGCGCAGCCACTACGGCGACAGCTACGGCAGCGTGCATGTCAACACCGACCTGGCCGGGGTCAGTACGCTCAATCGTCACTACTACCAAGCGCCTTTGCGGATCGACCACATCTTCTTCCAGCAGGACGAGATGGTCGCACGCGAGGCGAAGCTGCTGTTCGACCAGCCCGACGACAGCGGTCGCTGGGCATCCGATCACTACGGCGTGTGGACACGCCTGCAGTTCGCGCCGGCGCGCTGATGTCCTGGTAGGTGCCAACCTTGGTTGGCACGGGCGTGTCCGCGTCCGCTCCAACAACGGCGCCGTCCAGGGTCGGCCGCTACCAGAGCGCTGCACGCGCCCGATGCACAAACAAAACGGCGGGGATCATTGATCCCCGCCGTTTCGTTTTCACGCGACAAAGAGCGATCAGTTCGCCGGCGGCGTGCGCTTGGCGGCTTCTTCGTCTTCTTCGTCGGCCTTGGCTTCTGCAGCCTGGGCTGCAGCGTCGGTGTGGCCATCGGCGACCGGGTCAATCGACGGCGTCACCACTGCTTCGGCGACCGGGGCCGAAGCGTCCACCGGCGCGGCTTCTACCGCCACCGGAGCGACCGGCTGCTCGGCGGCCACGACGGGCTCGACGACCGGCTTGGCTTCAACCACCGGCGCAGCCTCAACGACCATCGGCTCGGCATCGACCACCGGAGCGGCTTCAACAATCTCCGGCTTCGCTTCGATCACCGGAGCAGCTTCAACAACCGAAGCTGCTTCAACAGCCGGGGCTGCTTCAACCGCGGCCGGCTTTGCTTCGGTCACCGGTGCAATGGCTTCGATTGCCGGCGCGGCAGCGGCTACCGGCTGGGCCGGGGTCGCGGCGTCGATGGCATCGAGCATGCTGGTCTGCACCGGCGAGGACGCCGTTTCAGTCTTCGCAGCAGCTTCGACCGGGGCCTGTACTTCAGCCACGACCGGGGCAGCGGCTTCGACCACGGCGCTGCTCACTACGGCGAGCGGTGCCGCGGCAACGGCGGCGGCAGCACGGACCGGCTTCGCGGCGTCGGCAGCGGTCGGTTCGGCTTCGTCATCGAAGTCGAACTCCGGCTGCGAACGGGCCGGCTGCGCAGCAGCGACCGGCGCAGTGCCGGCAGTGCTGTCGACGTTCGGCTCGGCGCCGTCGGCGTCATCACCGTCGTCACCATCGTCCTGGTCATCGCCCAGGACGTCGCTGCCGGCGGCGTTCTCGGCGCCCCCGCGACGACGACGACGGCCACCACGACGGCCACGACGACGTCGCGTCGCGCCTTCGCCTGCCTGCTCGCCATTGGCGTCGGTTGCAGCCTCTTCGGCAATCGCAACCACCTCGGTCTCGCTGGCAGCGTTGGCACCGGTCTCGACCGGTGCTGCAGTGTCCACCGGAGCGGCGGCCACCGGCGCAACCGGGGCGACCGGTGCAGTGGCTTCCTGCGCGGTCACCACATTGGCGGCGACGGCGGTGGCGGCCACGGCTGCTGCCGCGGTCACGGCCTCGGCCTGTGCTTCGGCGGCACCGCGCTGCGGCTTCTCGGCCGGCTTGTCACCGTCCTGCTGCTGGCGCGGCTGCTTGGGCTGCTTCAGCTTCGGCTGCTGCTGGTTCTGGTTCTGGCCCTGCTGCTCGTTGCGCGGCTTGTTCTGCTGCTGCGGCTGCTGCTGGCCATCCTTCTGCTGCGACTCCTTCTGCTTGCCCTGCTGCGGCTGCTGCTGGGCATTGCCGTTGCGGCCGTCCTTGCGCTGCTCACCACGGTCCTTGCGGTTGCCGCCGTCCTTCTGCTGCTGCGCGTTGCCGTTGCCGCCGTTGCCACGATTGTCGTCGCGACGGTCCTTGCGGTCCTTGTTGCGATCCTTGTTGCGGTCCTTGCGGCCACCGTCCTGCGACTGACGCCCTGCCGGCGCGACCGGCGCCGGCGCGGGGGCCGGTTCGCCACCGAACACGCGCTTGAGCCAACCGATCACGCCGCCGCTCGGGGCCGGCGCCACCGGCGCTGCCACGACCGGGGCCGGGGCAGCTGCGGCCGGCTCCACTTCCTCGCGCACCGGGGCGGGGGAGGTGTGCTTGACCTGGGTCACCGCCGGCGGCGGGATGTTCAGCTGGCCCTTGGTCAGGGCGTGCACCGGCAGCTTGCGCGGAGTGCCGCGCTGGTAGCTGGGCTTGTTGCTCTCTTCACCCAGCTCGTTCTCGCGCAGGCGGGTGACGGTGTAGTGCGGGGTGTGCAGCTGCTCGTCGGCGACGATCACGATCGGCGCCTCGTGGCGCTGCTCGATCTCGCGCAGGGCGCTGCGCTTTTCGTTCAACAGGTAATTGGCGATCTCCACCGGGGCCTGCACCAGCACCTGCCCGGTGTTCTCCTTCATCGCATGCTCTTCGGCGACGCGGATGATCGACAGCGACAGCGACTCGACGCTGCGCATGCGGCCGTGGCCGTCGCAACGCGGGCAGACGATCTGGCTGGACTCGCCCAGGCTCGGGCGCAGGCGCTGGCGGCTCATTTCCAGCAGGCCGAAGCGCGAGATGCGGCCGACCTGGACGCGGGCGCGGTCGTACTTCAGCGCGTTGGCCAAGCGGTTCTCGACCTCGCGCTGGTGCTTGTTGGAGGCCATGTCGATGAAGTCGATGACCACCAGGCCACCCAGGTCGCGCAGGCGCAGCTGGCGGGCCACTTCCTCGGCCGCTTCCAGGTTGGTCTGGAACGCGGTGTCCTCGATGTCGCTGCCCTTGGTGGCGCGCGAGGAGTTGACGTCAACGGCGGTCAACGCTTCGGTCTGGTCGACCACGATCGAGCCGCCCGACGGCAGGCGCACGTTGCGCTCGTAGGCGCCTTCGATCTGCGATTCGATCTGGAAGCGGTTGAACAGCGGGATGTCGTCCTTGTAATGCTTGAGCTTGCGCAGGGTCTGCGGCATCACCTGCTGCATGAACTCGCGGGCGTGCTCGTACATCTCCTCGGTGTCCACCAGGATCTCGCCGATGTCGGCGCGCAGGTAGTCACGCAGGGCGCGCACGATCAGGCGCGATTCCTGGTAGATCAGGAACGGGGCCGGCTTGCTCAGCGCGGCTTCGGCGATGGCACGCCAGACGTTGAGCAGGTAGTCCAGGTCCCACTGCAGCTCTTCCGCATCGCGGCCGACGCCAGCGGTACGGATGATCACGCCCATTTCGTCGGGGATGTTCAGCTTGTCCAGGGCGTCCTTCAGGGCGGCCCGGTCTTCGCCCTCGATGCGACGGGAGACACCGCCGGCGCTGGGCGAGTTCGGCATCAGCACCATGTAACGGCCGGCCAGCGAGATGAACGTGGTCAGGGCGGCGCCCTTGTTGCCACGCTCTTCCTTGTCGACCTGGACGACGATCTCCTGGCCTTCCTTCAGCAGTTCGCGGATGCCGGCCTTGTTGTGGTCGACACCGGCCTGGAAGTAATCGCGGGAGATTTCCTTCAGCGGCAGGAAGCCATGGCGGCCACCACCGTATTCGACGAAGGCCGCTTCCAGCGAGGGCTCGATGCGGAAGATCCGGCCCTTGTAGATGTTGGACTTCTTCTGTTCCTTCGACGGCTGCTCGATGTCGATGTCATACAACGACTGGCCATCCACGATGGCAACACGCAGCTCTTCAGCCTGCGTGGCGTTGATCAGCATTCGCTTCATTGTTGCGTTCCTCGCAAGCGGCTACCGCGCGGAACGCCATGGGGTTTCGCCTCTGGACACGGTTCGCCGCCCATTCGCGCAAGCGCGGGGAGGGCGGCTTGGGTTTCCAGCGCTACGACACCACGGCAGGCCGCGGGAGCGCTTCACTCTTATGGGTTTTGGGGTGTTACAGGCCGCAGGCAGCTGTCAGCCAGGCTGGAGCGCCACGCGGGACATGTTCAGCACGGTTGCGTGTCAGGCATCCGGCGATGGCCGGGAAGGCCGGTGAGCCGCTAACATGGCCGCCCCGCGGGCGGTGGTCGCGCACTGTGCCGGATTCGTCGGAAGCTGGGCTTCTGGCCCTGAGTAACTTCCAACGAAATCAATCCCTTATCTCGCCCCCCGAGTGTAACAGAATAAACAGCCTGATGACTGCCCAAGACCCCACCAAGCCCGCTGGCGACAAGCCTTCCCTGCGCATGATCACCGTTCCCGCCGACCGCGCCGGCCAGCGTCTGGACAACTTCCTGCTCGGCCAGCTGAAGGGCGCCCCGCGCAGCCTGGTCTACAAGCTGGTGCGCAGCGGCCAGGTGCGGGTGAATGGTGGCCGTGCCAAGGCCGAGCGCAAGCTGGAGGCGGGCGACGAGGTGCGCGTGCCGCCGGTTCGTCTCAGTGAAGAAGGAGACAAGGCCGGTCCGCCGGAGGCGTTCATGCGCCGCCTGGAGCAGGCCATCGTCTTCGAGGATGCCCGCCTGCTGGCCCTGAACAAGCCCACTGGTGTAGCCAGCCACGGCGGCAGCGGCATCAGCTTCGGCGCCATCGAGACCCTGCGCGCGCTGCGCCCGGGCCAGACCCTCGAGCTGGTCCACCGGTTGGATCGCGACACGTCGGGCCTGCTGATCGTGGCCAAGAAGCGTTCGGCCCTGAGCGAGCTGCAGGCGCTGCTGCGTGAAGACCATGGCGCCGGTATCCGCAAGCGCTACCTGACCCTGCTGGCCGGGCGCATGCCCGACGGCGTGATGACCGTCGATGCGCCGCTGCACGTGGGCCTGCGCCAGGGTGGCGAGCGCCATGTGCAGGTGAACGCGATCGGCAAGGAATCGATCAGCCACTTCCGCGTGCTGGAGCGTCGCGGCGGCCATTCGTACTGCGAGGTGCGCATCGAAACCGGTCGCACCCACCAGATCCGCGTGCATGCCCAGCACCTGGGTCATCCGGTGGCCGGTGACGACAAATACGGCGATCCGGCGGTCAACAAGCGGCTTCGTGAGCAGATCGGACTGAAGCGCCTGTTCCTGCATGCGGCCTCGCTGGAGTTCTCGCTGGACGACGGCAAGAGCCCGTACGTGCTGAACGCGCCGCTGGCGGATGAGCTGACCGAGGCGCTGGACCGCCTGAAGTAACCCCTTCGGGGCTGACCGGCCAACCGGCGCAGCCCCCTCGCGGCTGGCGTCCAACATGGGGTTCCGGTTTTGGTCGGTCCGGATGGGTTGGCGGGGGACGCCGTGAACCCATCCTTGGGGGCTTGGCCGCGGCATCCATGCCGCGGACACCCCCGCCAACCCATCCCGGCCGCCCCTCGACAGATCGCGTGTGCGTCAGCCACGGAACATCAAAAGAAAAGCAGACCCGGGCCGCGCGGCGGCCCGGGTAGAGTCGAGCCACGCTCGACTCACGCGCGCAGCGCGGGCTTCGCTTTTCATTCTTTCATTGCGCGGCTGGCGCATTCCACAGTATCGAGCGGTCACGGGCGGGGGCGGTTCGCGGGGGACGCCGTTAATCCGTCCTTGGAGGCTTGTCCGCACCATCCATTGCGCGGACACCCCCGCGAACCGCCCCCGCCCGTGACCGCTCGATACTGTGGAATGCGCCAGCCGCGAGGGGCTCAGTCCGTTGGCCGCAAACCCCTCACCACTTGAACAGCACCAGACTGATCGCCAGCGTGCCCATGCCGGCCACCAGCCCGTAAACCGTCTCGTGGCCCTTGGCATAGCGCTTGGCCGCCGGCAGCAGCTCATCCAGCGCCAGGAATACCATCACGCCGGCGATCAGCCCGAACACCCAGCCGAAGGTGGCGTGCGACAACGACCCGGACAGCAGCCAGTAGCCCAGCGCCGCGCCCACCGGTTCGGCCAGGCCCGACAGCAGGCTGGCGCTGAACGCATAGAACTTGTTCTGGGTGGCGAAGTACACCGGCACCGCAATCGCGATGCCCTCGGGAATGTTGTGGATGGCGATGGCGAAAGCCAGTGGCATACCCACTGATGGGCTTTCCAGTGTGGCAAAGAAGGTTGCCAACCCTTCCGGGAAGTTGTGCGCGGTGATCGCGACCGAGGTCAGCAGGGCAACCCGTTTCAGGTACTCGCGGCTGTTCTCGCGGAACGCCGGGTCCTGCTTGTCGAGGCTGTCATGCGGATTGGGAATGAAGTGGTCGATCAGCACGATCACGATCACGCCCAGCAGGAAAGCCAGGGTGCCGTAGGTGAAGCCGGTGCGCTCTCCATAGGCCAGTGCGAAGGAGGCAATGGACTTGTTGAGGATCTCTGACAGCGACACATAGACCATCGCGCCGCCGGCGAAAGCCAGGCCGAACGCCAGTAGGCGCGGATTGGGGCGGCGCGAGAACAGCACCAGCAGGCTGCCGATGGCGGTGGCGAGGCCGGCCGCGAGGGTGACCGCCAGCGCGATCCAGATGTTTTCGGGGGGAATCTGCAGCATGTACCGACGCGGTCCTGGTCAACAGACAGCCGCCCCGGGCAAGGCCGGGGCGGCGAGGGCGAGGCGGGCGTCGGCTGGCCTCGTCGGGGTACGGGCGATCAGCCGCCGCGGCGCAGCCGTTCTTCGATGGCGAAGCACTGGTCTGGCTTCGGCTGCGGCGGGTTGAAGCTGACCGGCACCTGGATGGTGGCCGGCACCGGTTGGCCGTTGCGGGTGGCAGCGTTGAACTGCCAGCCCTGCACGGCGGTCTTGGCCAGTTCATCCAGTTGCGGGTTGCCGGCCCCGGTCAACAGCGCGACCTCGCTCGGCTTGCCGTCGGTGCCGATGGTCACCTTGAAGGTGCTGGTGCCACCCACGCCCATGCAGGCCAGCTCCAGCGGGTACTGCGGCGGCGGCGTCTTCACTGCGGCCACTTCTGTCGGAGGCGGCGGTGGTGGTGCCGGCGGTTCGGACGGGCCACAGCCGGCCAGGCCGGTCGCAGCCATCAGGGACAGGCTCAGCAAGCGTACGTTCATGGCAGTTGCTCCGTCAGGGCCGAAGTCTTTGCCGCGCAGATGAAGTCGTTCTCGCTCAGGCCGCCCACGTCGTGGGTGGAGAAGCGCACAACCGCGCGGTCGTAATGCACGCCCAGGTCCGGATGGTGGTCCTCGCGGTGGGCGATCCAGGCCAGCGCGTTCACGAAGGCCATGGTGGCGTAGTAGTCCTTGAAGCGGAAGGTGCGCGACAGCGCCTGGCCACCCTCGCTCAGCTCCCAGCCGGGAATCTGCGGCAGCAGTTCAGCCAGGCGGGCTTCGCCAAGCTTGTGGTCGCTGCCTTTGCGCGGCACGCAACGGGCCTGGGCCAGTGGAATCAGGTCGGCCATGGGAATCTCCACCTCGTGTTGACTGAACAATGCGCCGGACGGTGTATAAACCGAATGAGCGGCTGACGCTTACTTGGCTAGAATAGCCTGATGATCCAGATCTCCGACACTGCCCAGACCCATTTCCGCAAGCTGATCGAACGCGAGGGCGTGCCCGGCATGGGCGTGCGCTTGAGTGCAGTCGACCCCGGCACCCCGCGCGCCGATGCCCGGCTTGAGTTCGCCGAACCCAGCGACCTGCTCGGTGATGAGTGGGCGGTGGACTGCGATGGCTTCACCCTCTACGTCGATGCGAGCAGCGTCGGCTGGCTCGACGGCGCCGAGATCGACATCGTCGCCGGCACCGCCGGTACCCAGCAGCTGACCATCAAGGCGCCGCGCATCAAGGGCGAGGCCCCCGGCGATGCCGCGTCGCTGGTCGAGCGCGTGCACTGGGTGGTCGAGAACGAAGTCAATCCGCAGCTGGCCTCGCATGGCGGCAAGGTGGCCGTGCAGGAAGTGTCGGCCGAAGGCGTGGTGCTGCTGCGCTTCGGTGGTGGCTGCCAGGGCTGTGGCATGGCCGATGTGACGCTCAAGCAGGGTATCGAGAAGACCCTAATGGGCCGCGTGCCGGGTGTGACTGCCGTGCGCGACGCGACCGACCACGACAGTGGCCACGCGCCGTACATCCCTCGCGGCAACGCCGCCTGATCGCTGACGCGTGCCTCTGACCCGGGCCGAGCAACTTATCGACCTGCTGCTGGCCCGCCAGCAGCCACGCGCCGTCCTCGAGAAGTCCACGCGCCTGCCCTATGGCTGGGCGCTGTGGCTGCGTTCGCTGGGCCCGCTGCCGCGGCCGTTCCACGCCCGCGAAGTGATTGCGGTATTGCTGCCGCGCCCGCTGCCGGGACCGCCGGGCCAGTCGCCCCGGCTGTCATCGTGGCAGTCGCTGCGCCGGTTGTTCTGGCAGGACTGGGACGCAGCGCCGCGTGATCAGCGCTGGATGCGCTGGACCTCCGCGTTCGCCAGCGCGCTCCTGCACCTGCTGTTCTTCGTGCTGCTGCTGTGGGTGGCGGTGATCCGCACCACGGCACCGGAAGCAGAGGGCGCCGAAGGCGAGCGTGTGCAGGTGGAATTCATCGGCCGCGCCTCCCAGGAGGGCGGGGGCGAGCAGCCGGGTGCCGAGGCGGCTGCGGCTGCACCGGCCGGCCAGATTGCCGCCGGCCAGGAGGCGGGGGCAGCGACTGCACCTGAGCCGCGTCCTGCAGCTGCGTCGGCGCCTGCGCCCGCACCGGCTCCAGCACCGACAGCCAGTGTGCCGTCGCCGCCGGCCGACGCCGAGCCGGCCCCGCTTGCGGCCCCACCACCATCGCCGGTGCAGGCCACCGAAGTGGCGCAGGCCAGCACCGATTTCGTGGTGCCGCCGGTCAGCGTGCCGCGCACCGAGGTCAGCATCGTGCCGCGTGACACCACACCCACGGTGCGCGAGCGCAGCGTGCAGCCGGTGCAGGCGCCGCCAACCCCCACCGCACCGCGTGTGCCGGAGATCGCGGTGCGGACGCCGCAGCTGCGTGACATCCCGGTGCAGGAACGCGAAGTCAGTACGGTCGATGCACCGGCGGTGTCGCAGCCGCTGCGCACGGCCGATGTGCAGGTGCGCGTGCCGCAGCGCGACGTGCAGGTGCGCGAGCGTGAAGTGCAGGCAGTGGTCGATCCGCAGGTGCGGATGGCAACCGTCGCCGGTCGTGAGCCGGCAGTGCATGCGCCAGCGGGTCGTGACGTACAGGTGCGCGAGCGCGAAGTAGCCTCGGCACCGGCGGCAGCCCCTTCGTCTTCGAATGGGAGTGCACCTGCGGCAACGCCTGCGCCGGCATCCAGTGGCAGCGCGACGCAGGCGAGCAGCAGCACTGCGCGGCCCGCTGCATCCAGCACGACCCCGGCCCAGGCTGGAGCGCGTCCGGCCCCCAATCCGGGCAACTGGGCCACGCCCGCCAAGGGCGATGACTGGGGTGCATCGAGCCGTAACCATGGCGGCGCCGACAACGGCGCCCGCCAGGCCAGCGCCACTGGCAAGGGCAGTGGCCTGTTCAATGCCGATGGCAGCGTCCGCGTGCCGGGCCAGGAAGGCGAGGGTCGTGCCGAGCGCGGTGCGCCCGGTGGCGCCAGCGATGGCTGGAGCAAGGAACGCATCGCGCAATCGGGCACTTGGTTGAAGCGACCGCCTTACGACTACACGCCCACTTCGTTCGACAAGTACTGGGTTCCGCAGGAATCGCTGCTGGCCGAGTGGGTGCGCAAGGGCATCAAGTCGATGGAGATTCCGTTGCCGGGCACCGGCACGAAGATATCCTGTGTGATCTCGATCCTGCAGGCTGGTGGTGGCTGTGGCCTCACCAATCCGAACATGCAGGACCAGCCGGCGGTGGCGCGACCGCCACCGGACATCCCGTTCAAGAAGGAACTGCAGGAAGATAACGGGAGCCGCTAGGCAAGGGGCCGGACCCCACACGCCGGCCGGCCCGCGCTTTGGTGGGTGCCAACCCTGGTTGGCACAGAAGCGCCGACCAGGGTCGGCCTCTACCAAGGCACCAGCGCACGCCGACCAAGGTCGACATCCGCCAGGGCAGTGACCTTACGCGCTCTGCGACAGGAACACCCAGAACGGCACGTCGCGGCCGACCCAGTCGCGGCTGGTCTCGTCCATCACATCCAGCAGGGTGTCGAAGTCCTTCTGCGTGGAGGCGCGCAACGTGTCCACGTCGGCCAGGAACAGCGCGTAACCGTTGGCCGGCAGCCATTGCAGGTCGCGCAGGTTGTCCGACAGCGCATCCCAGTTGCCGCCGAAGCCGGCCGGAAAATCCAGTTGCGCGGCCAGCCGGGCGAGCAGGGTGCGCTTGTCGGCCACGCCTTCCAGATCGATGCGGATCACCTTCAGCCCGGCATCACGCATCGCTGCGGCCAGTGCGTCGATGTCGTCGCTGTCGATGGCGTAGACCCCAGCATTGTTGATGTCATGCAGGCCGAGGCCGAAATCATCGTGGCTCATCACTGCGCTCCCTGGGCCGGTACGGTAAAGCTGCGGAACGATTCGTAGTGGTCGTCGGTGTAGTACCACGCCTCCGGCGGATCGCCACCGGTGACGATGCGGCGCGTGCCGCGGGTACGCGCACCGGGGGTGTCGACGGTGTATTCGCGGTAGTAGCCACGCGGACGCTGTGGCAGCTGCTGTTCGCGGTTGCCGAATCTGCTGCCGTCCTGGCGGTGCGGGAAGGGACCACCGCGCTGGATCAGGGCGATGGTCTGCCGGGCTTCGGCGGGCAGGAACGCGGGCAGGCCGCTATCGTTGCCGGTTGCGGCCGTGGCCGGCGCGCGCGCGGCAGGCGTACCCTGCAGGTCCGGCGAGAACTGCGGCGCCGGCGGGCGCTGCATGAAATGGTTGACGACCAGGCCGAGCAGCAGCAGGGCGATGGCGGTGATCAGCAGCCGGGGGTTGCGCATGGGCAGGGAGCGGGCGAGGGTGGTGCAGGGACTGTAGCGCTTGTGCGCTGCACGATGCATGAGGACGGCGTCGCGTCACTGCTGCGTAACAATTGCCGTCGTGCTCACTGGCAGGACGCAATTTCCTTTACATCCCCCTTGGTAATCTGGCGGTCTGTCCCCATCATTCACCGCGCAACGCCCGACACCGTCGGGTGCCCTCGCAATCAGGAGATGCATCATGGCCTATACCCTGCCCAAGCTGTCCTACGCCTACGACGCGCTGGAACCGCATATCGATGCGGCGACGATGGAAATCCATCACACCAAGCATCACCAGACCTACATCAACAACGTCAACGCGGCGCTGGAAGGCACCGAGTACGCTGACCTGCCGGTCGAAGAACTGGTGAAGAAGCTCAAGTCGCTGCCGGAGAACCTGCAGGGTCCGGTGCGCAACAACGGTGGCGGCCATGCCAACCACTCGCTGTTCTGGACCGTGATGGCTCCGAATGCTGGCGGCAACCCGGTGGGCGACGTGGCCAAGGCCATCGACAAGGACCTGGGCGGCTTCGACAAGTTCAAGGACGCCTTCACCAAGGCTGCGCTGACCCGTTTCGGCAGCGGCTGGGCGTGGCTGAGCGTGACCCCGGACAAGAAGGTCGTGGTCGAGAGCACCGGCAACCAGGACAGCCCGCTGATG
Organism: Stenotrophomonas sp. GD03654; assembly: GCF_029845105.1. Lineage (NCBI taxonomy): Bacteria > Pseudomonadati > Pseudomonadota > Gammaproteobacteria > Lysobacterales > Lysobacteraceae > Stenotrophomonas > Stenotrophomonas sp. GD03654. The sequence goes on from NZ_JAOCLC010000014.1 coordinate 71,995, forward strand.
GAAGGCAACACCCCCATTCTCGGCCTGGACGTGTGGGAACACGCGTACTACCTGAAGTACCAGAACCGCCGTCCGGAATACATCGGCGCGTTCTTCAACGTCATCGACTGGAACGAAGTCGAGCGCCGTTACCAGGAAGCGATCGCCTGATTGCGTGACGGAATGAAATGAGAAGGCCGGGGGAGACCCCGGCCTTTTTGTTTCCCAGCTTCTGGACGTCGGGCAGGACCTCTGGTGGGTGCCGACCTTGGTCGGCACGGGAGATGGTGCGAGCGCGGTGGGAATGTGCCGACCAAGGTCGGCGCCCACCGGGGCCGAAGGCGGGGCTATTCTGCGGAGGCCGTATCGCCCTGCAGGCGCAGGGTGGCCATCACGCCCAGGCGCAGACCGGGCAGGTCGCCGTCGGCCGGCAGCAGGATCGGCTGCTGGCGGATGCCGCCGAAGTGCTTGACCTGGAACAGCACATCCAGGCCATGGCCACTCGCACCGCCGCCACTGGCCGCGGGCGGATCGGCGCGGCCGCCGGGATTGCGCCGGGCCGGCTGGAAGCCGGGCGTGCTGCGCACCAGTTCCACCGTGTTGGCGGAGAAATCACCGGCGATCAGGCTGGGCATGCCCTCGGAGGTGGCGCCGATCCAGGTCATCAGATCGCTGGTCTGATGCTGGCGGGCAGTGGCCTCGTCCAGGTCCGGGCGCAGTCGCGCCACATAGATGTTGACCAGCGCCTCGCCCAGCTTCAGCCGCATCATGCCGGCGGCGCTGAAGGTGCCGGGTGGATGCAGCAGGGTCACGCCATCCTCGCTGACCGGCAACCGGGTCAGCATCGCGTTGCCATGCCGCAGCGGCTGGCTGGGCGGATCGGCGGTAACGAAGTCGCAGCTGTAGCGCAGCCGGCTGGCCAGCCAGCAGGCCGGGTTGCGGCCCTGTTGCTGCAGCACCTGCTGCACCGAAATCACGTCCGGTTGCAGGTCGGTCAGCAGCTGCGCGACCTGCTCGCGGCGCTGTTTCCATTGCGTGTCATCGCGGCTGGGCAGTTCCAGCGCGGCCACCGTCAGTTGGCGAGCCTCGCCCCCGCCGGTGGCGGACGCCGGCGCCTGCGGCCGCGCCTGTGCCTGCAGCGCCAGCAACAGCGCAAGACAGCTGAGCAGGAGGCGGGCGTGGGCGAGGGGGCGCATAACGATAAGTTTACGCTTTTGTCGTGCAGGTTCCGTGACTTCCGGCGGGGCCAGGACGGCCTGCCATGGATTGGCACCGTTGTCATGCAGCCCTGCAGCGTGCTTCGCAAGCCCCGGTTCCGGTAACCTTGCGCCTTTCGCTTTGCAGGAATGCCTTACAGGATGAGCCACGACGCAGTTGCCCCCATCGCCGGCCAGGGAAGGATGCCGCGCCAGATTCCGTACATTATCGGCAATGAGGCCTGCGAACGGTTCAGTTTCTACGGGATGCGCAACATCCTGGTGCAGTTCCTGATCACCTCGCTGCTGCTGCAGGAAATCACTGCAGAGGGCCGTGCCGGTGAAGCCAAGGACATCATGCACAGCTTCATGATCGGCGTGTATTTCTTCCCGCTGCTCGGTGGCTGGCTGGCCGACAAGTTCTTCGGCAAGTACCACACCATCCTCTGGTTCAGCCTGGTCTACTGCGCCGGCCACCTGTGCCTGGCACTGTTCGAAAACAGCCGCGAAGGCTTCTTCCTCGGCCTGGGCCTGATCGCGCTGGGTGCCGGTGGCATCAAGCCGCTGGTGGCCTCGTTCATGGGCGACCAGTTCGACCAGAGCAACAAGCACCTGGCCAAGATCGTTTTCGACGCCTTCTACTGGATCATCAACTTCGGCTCGCTGTTCGCCTCGCTGCTGATCCCGCTGGTGCTGAAGAACTGGGGCCCGCAGTGGGCGTTCGGCATTCCGGGCATCCTGATGTTCATCGCCACCTTCGTGTTCTGGCTGGGCCGCAAGCGCTACGTGCTGGTGCCGCTGCCGCCGAAGGACCCGCACTCGTTCGCCAACGTGGTGCGCACCGCGCTGACCGCGCGCGTCGCCGGCCAGGGCCGTCCGGGCCTGGTGATCGCCGTGCTCGGCGGGGTGCTGGCAGTGGCCTCGTTCGGCCTGGTCGGCTCGCTGGGCATCGTGATCTGCCTGTGCCTGGCGCTGGTGTCGATCCTGGCGGGCATCGGCGGTGGCACCTGGCTGCAGCTGGATCGCGCCCGCGGCCAGCATCCGGCCGAAGCCGTGGAAGGTGTGCGTTCGGTACTGCGCGTGCTGGTGATCTTCGCGCTGACCACGCCGTTCTTCTCGCTGTTCGACCAGAAGGCCTCGACCTGGGTCCTGCAGGGCCAGCAGATGCAGATGCCGAGCTGGTTCACCGCCTCGCAGATGCAGGCGCTGAACCCGCTGCTGGTGATGATCCTGATCCCGTTCAACAACCTGGTGCTGTACCCGGCCCTGCGCCGCTTCGGCTTCGAGCCGACCGCGCTGCGCCGCATGACCGCCGGTATCGCCTTCAGCGGCCTGGCCTGGATCGTCATCGGTGGCATCCAGGTGGTGATGGACGGTGGCAATGCCATGTCGATCTTCTGGCAGATCCTGCCGTACGCGCTGCTGACCTTCGGTGAGGTGCTGGTCTCGGCCACCGGCCTGGAGTTCGCCTACAGCCAGGCGCCGCAGGCGATGAAGGGCGTGGTGATGAGCTTCTGGAACCTGACCACCACCATCGGCAACCTGTGGGTGCTGCTGTCCAACGCGGCGGTGCGCAATGACACGGTGACCCACCAGATCGCCGGCACGGGCCTGAGCGAGGCGGCGTTCCTGATGTTCTTCTTCGCCGGCTTCGCCTTCATCGCGGCGTTGGCCTTCGGTTGGTATGCGAAACGCTATCGTATGGTCGACAACTACCGTAGCGCCTGAGCCTGACATGACCCCCGTCAATCTGCTGTTGATCGCCATCACCGCCATCCTGTCGTGGATGGCGTTCAACAACCGCAAGCTGGCCGACCGCCTGATCCTCTGGCCGCCGGCCGTCGACCGTCACCGCCAGTACGACCGGCTGGTGACCTATGGCTTCATCCACGCCGACTGGTCGCACCTGATCTTCAACATGATCACCCTGTTCTTCTTCGGGGGATTCATCGAGAGCGTGATGGTGCAGCTGACCGGCAGCTACCTGACCTATCCGGCGTTCTACATCGGCGCGCTGCTGGTTTCGATCCTGCCCAGCTACCTGAAGAACCAGAAGAATCCGAACTACCTCAGCCTGGGTGCGTCCGGTGCGGTGTCGGCGGTGCTGTTCGCCTTCATCCTGATCAAGCCGTGGTCGATCATCCTGGTGTTCTTCATCCCGGCGCCAGCCATCGTCTACGCCGCGTTCTATGTCGGCTACAGCATCTGGATGGACAAGCGCGGCGGTGACCGCATCAACCACAGTGCCCATCTGGCGGGCGCGGCGTTCGGCGTGATCTTCATGCTGGCCATGCAGCCGAGCATCTTCAACCACTTCCTGCGCGAGCTCTCCAACCCGACCTTCCGCCTCGGCGGCGGTTGATGGCGGCAGCGGGGCGGATCGGCAGCGATCCGCCCCGGCAGGCTCAGGCTGCGGTCTGCTGGCCGTAGGTGTCCATCAGGCGGGCGAACACTTCCTCGCCGATGCGCTGGAAATCCTGGTCTTCGGTCTGCCCTTCCACCGCCAGTTGCAGCAGGCCCTCCAGCAGGGCACGGTCGGTATCAGTATGGGAATCACTGGGGTGCATTGGTGCCTCCGCGGTGGTGCGCATGATCAACGGTCGCAAGGGCCGTGCCAGCCTGGCCGGACCCCTCCACAGGCGATAGCGGCCGCCGGCCCTCCAGCTTGAGGGTCGAAAACTGACGTGAACGGACTGGACTTGCCCCTGTTCAGGCTTCACGCGATCATGGCGCCCGGCTGCGCACCATCCACGCAGTCGCCGCAGGAGACAGTTCCATGGCTTCGGTCACGCCCCCCGGTCTGGCCTATGAGGTCGAACACGACCTGGCCAACCACCGCTTCACCGCCCGTGTGCGTGGACAGCTGGCGGTGCTCGATTACCAGATCAAACGCAGGCGCATGGTCATCACCCACACCGAGGTACCCGAGCCGATTGCCGGCCGTGGCATCGCAGGTGAGCTGACCCGCGTGGCACTGCGCTTTGCCCGCGAGCAGAAGTACAAGGTGGTGCCGGCATGTTCCTACGCCGAGGCCTTCCTGCAGCGGCACGAGGAGTACCACGACCTGCTCGTTGGCTGAATGCCAGCGGGCCACGCTTCAGCCATGGCAGGCGATGATGTACAAACATGAACAGGGGATCCCGATGAAGATTGGAAACAACCGGCCATTGCACGGCAGCGTGCTGGCCGGCGTGGTGGGCGTGCTGTTGCTGGCCGGTTGCCAGCGTGAAAGCGAGCCGGCGCCGGCAGCCGACGCGGCACCCGCCGCCGAGGCCACTGCCGCCGGCGAAACGCCGGCCACCGAGGCGCCGCTGGACCTGCGAGACGTGATCGAGAACAACGAACGCGAAGTGGTGGGCATCAGCTACCCTGCCGGCATCGACCGCTACCCGGGCCTGGCGCGCGCGCTGCAGGACTATGCCACCAGCGCTCGCAGCGACCTGCAGCAGGCACTGGACGGGCTTGGCAACGACAAGCCGACCATGCCCTACGAGCTGTCGCTGAGCTTCGAGAAGCTGCTGGAAACGCCGCAGCTGGTGGTGGTCAGTGCCGACGGCAGCCGCTATACCGGTGGCGCCCATGGTGAACCGCTGGTGGCGCGCTTCGTGTGGCTGCCGCAGCATCAGCAGATGCTCAGCGCCGAAAAGCTGGTGGCCGATGCCAAGGGCTGGAAGGCGATCAGCGATTTCGTCGCCGACCAGTTGCGCGAACGCGTGGCCACCCGTCTCAGTGGCGAGGACATGGACCCGGCCCAGCTGCAGGAATCACTGCGCAACGCATCGCGCATGATCGCCGACGGTACCGGCCCGCAGGCCGACAATTTCAGCCAATTCCAGCCGCTGACCAACGACAAGGGGCAGATCACCGCGCTGCGCTTTGTTTTCCCGCCGTACCAGGTGGGTCCATACTCGGACGGCACCCAGACCGCCGATGTACCGGCGGCGGTGCTGTTGCCGCACGTGGCCAAGGACTACGTGGAGCTGTTCGCACGCGGTTGACCGCAGTCGAGGAGGTGGTGTGGATACAGGGTTGCAGGAGCGGGTCGCCGGCCTGCTCCACGAAGCCGGGGTCCGCATCGGCGGCACCCAGCCACAGGACATCCAGGTGCATGACCCGCGCTTTTTCGCGCGGGTCATGGGCCACGGTTCGCTCGGCCTGGGCGAGAGCTACATGGACGGTTGGTGGGATGCCAACGTCCTGGATGAATTCCTCGTCCACCTGATGCAGGCGCACCTGGACGAACGGGTGCACGGTTGGCGCGAAGTGGCCGATGCACTGAAGGCGCGCCTGTTCAACCTGCAGGTCGGGCAGGGCAGCTACGAAGTGGGCCGCCGCCACTACGACCTCGGCAACGATCTCTACCAGGCCATGCTCGGTCAGCGCCTGGTCTACAGCTGCGGCTACTGGCGCAATGCCGACAATCTCGACGCCGCGCAGGAAGCCAAGCTCGACCTGGTCTGCCGCAAGCTGGGCCTACGCCCGGGCCAGCGCGTGCTGGACATCGGCTGTGGTTGGGGCGAAGCCCTGAAGTTCGCCGCAGAGCGCTACGGTGTCAGTGGCGTCGGCGTGACCATTTCGCAGGAACAGGCCGGGTTCGCGCGCGAACTGTGCGCGGGCCTGCCGATCGAGATCCGTCTGCAGGACTACCGCGAACTGCACGAACCGTTCGATGCGATCTTCTCGATCGGCATGTTCGAGCACGTCGGTGACAAGAACTACGCCAGTTTCTTCGAGGTGGCCAAACGCTGCCTGTCGTCGCGCGGGTTGCTGCTGCTGCACACCATCGGCACCAACATCTCGCGGCATCGCACCGATCCGTGGATCGCGCGCTACATCTTCCCCAACTCGATGCTGCCGTCGGCGGTGCAGATCACCCGGGCGTTCGAAGGGCATTTCGTGCTGGAGGACTGGCACAACTTCGGTACCGACTACGACCTCACCCTGCAGGCCTGGCGCCGCAACGTGGAAGCGGCGTGGCCGCAGCTGGATGCGCGCTACGACGAGCATTTCCGCCGCATGTGGCGGTTCTACCTGGCCGGATCGATGGCCACCTTCCGCACCCGGCACGCGCAGCTGTGGCAGCTGGTGCTGTCGCCGGAAGGCGTGCCGGGCGGGTACGTGGCGCCACGCTGAAGGGTGCGCGAAGGGTAGAGCGGGCCGGATGCGACACTCACTGACGCCAAATCCGTGTGTTGCACGGTCTGCTCCGCGCGTGGGCGTCGTCGACGCTAGGCTGTTGGGTCGGCGGGATTACCGCATTCCTGAAGGCGTTGCAGCATGGGTTGGGACATCACCTACCATCCAGTCGCGGATTCGGAGATCCGTGACATCTATTTCCGTGCGCTGGAGGACGTGACGCTGGTCGAGGCGCTACAACAGCGGTTCCGGATCGAGCCGTTCTACATGGAGCAGTTGCAGGAACGCATCGACGAGGCTCGCTCGATCAGCGCCGAAGTGCCTTTCGAGAAGGGGCACGCGTTGTACCTGGCGATCGTGGCCGGTCACCTGCGCCGGTATCATTACCTTCGCGGGAGCGCCCTTTCGTTCTTCATCGACGACCCAGTGATTGCCCGTTATTTCGCGGACTGGCGGCAACTGGTGCCGCCGCAGTGGGCGGACGCCGCTGCCGGAAACCACCTGCGCGAGAACTACGGTGGTGGTGTGTTCATCACGCATGACCGGCTGAAGCAGATGCGCGCGGACTACGGCGGGGACAATGAACTGCGTGCGCGTCTGGACGAGCTGTTTTCCGATGGTCGACTGGCCGTGTTCTGGAGCGTTGTCGATGATGCCATCGGCAAGGAATGCGGATTGCTGGAAGCAAGCGAGGTGGTCGAGCCGAACCCGATGGACCTCAATGCATCGACCAGCATGAGCAATCTACTCAACTGCGCCCCCGATGGCGCGTTGCTGTACGCGGAGGCCGCCGCGGCCCAACTGCAGGAGTTCCTGGGCGCCCATACCTCTCTTGCAGCTGCTCCAAAAAGCCGATGGTGGGAGCGGCTGTTCCGGCGGTGACCGGAGATCATCCACGGATGGATGGGATCTACCGGGACTGCGGTAGATCCACGCCATGGGTGGATGCCACAAAAAAACCGCCCGGTTTCCCGGGCGGTTTCGTTTCAGGCTGCCGCAGCGGCGATCAGTTGCCGGCGCCGGTCAGGCCACGCTTTTCCAGCAGCGGTTCGATCTGCGGCTCGTGGCCGGCGAAATCGCGGAACAGCTGCATGGCATCCACGCTGCCGCCCTTGGACAGCAGGGTGGCGCGGAAGTGGTCGCCGTTCTTGCGGCTCAGGCCGCCGTTGTCCTTGAACCACTTCTGGGTGTTGGCATCGAGCACTTCCGACCAGATGTAGGCGTAGTAGCCGGCCGAGTAGCCGCCCATGATGTGGCTGAAGTATGGGGTCTTGTAGCGCGGCGGAACCGGCGCGTAGTAGATGCCGTCCTTCTCCAGCGCGGCGCGCTCGAAGGCCATCACGTCCTTGGCGGCCGGCACCTGGTCGGCGCCGATCTGGTGCCAGCGCTGATCAAGCATGGCTGCACCCAGGTACTCGGTGGTGGCGAAGCCCTGGTTGAACTTGGCCGCCGCCAGCACCTTGTCCAGCAGTGCCTGCGGCATCGCCGAACCATTCTGGTAGTGCTTGGCGTAGTTCTTCAGGATGACCGGGTTGTCGGCCCACATCTCGTTGACCTGCGAGGGGAACTCGACGAAGTCACGCGGCACCGAGGTGCCCGAGAAGTACGGGTACTTCACGTTGGAGAACATGCCGTGCAGGGCGTGGCCGAACTCGTGGAAGGTGGTGTTCACCTCATCCCAGGTCAGCAGGGTCGGCTGGCCGGCCGGCGGCTTCGGGATGTTCAGGTGGTTGGCGACCACCGGCTTGAAGCCGGTCAGCTTGGACTGCGAGACGTAGGAGTTCATCCACGCACCACCGCGCTTGGAGGCGCGTGCATACGGGTCGAAGATGAAGATCGCCAGCTGGCTGCCGTCGGCGTCGAACACATCGTAGACGGTGACGTCATCGTGGTAGACCGGCAGGTCGGTGCGCTGCTTGAAGGTCAGGCCGAATTCCTGCCCGGCGGCGTAGAACACGCCGTTCTCCAGCACGTTCTTCATTTCGAAGTACGGCTTCAGCTGCGACTCGTCGAAGTTGTACTTGGCCTGGCGCACCTTCTCGCTGTAGAAGGCCCAGTCCCACGGTTCCAGCTGGAAGGTCGGCTTGCGCGCGGCCTTCTGTTCCTTGTCGATCATCGCCTGCAGGTCGGCGGCTTCGCGCTTGGCGTTGGACACCGCGGCCGGGGCCAGCTTGCCCAGCATCGCGTTGACTGCTTCCGGGGTCTTGGCGGTCTGGTTGGTCAGGTTGTAGGCGGCGAAGTTCGGGAAGCCCATCAGCTTGGCCTTGTCGGCACGCAGCTGCATGATGCGCGAGACCAGCGCGGTGTTGTCGAACTCACCGCCGCGGCTGCCGCGGGTGGTCGAGGCTTCGTAGATCTTCTGGCGCAGGGCGCGGTTGGCCAGGTTGGTCAGCGGCGGCTGGCCGGTGGTGTTGAGCAGGGTAATCACATACTTGCCGTCCTGGCCGCGGGCCTTGGCGGCTTCGGCGGCGGCGGCGATCTGCTCCTTGGACAGGCCGTCCAGCTCCTTGACGTCGTCGACGGTGATCGCCGAGGCGTTCACTTCCGACTGCACGTTCTGGCTGAACCTGGTACCGAGGTTGGCCAGCTCGGCGTTCATGTCCTTCAACTTGGCCTTGTCGGCCTCGGACAGCTTGGCGCCAGCGCGCACGTAGTTGTCGTAGTACTTCTCGACCAGGCGCGCGCCTTCGGCGTCCAGGCCCAGCTGGCTGCGGGTGTCATACAGCGCCTGGATGCGGGCGAACAGCTTGCCGTTCAGCGCGATCGCATCGCTGTGCGCGGCGAACTTTGCCGAGTAGTCGGCCTGCAGCTTCTTGCGGGTGTCGTTGGTGTCGGCGCCGACCAGGCTGAAGAACACGGTCGTCGCACGGTCGAGGATGTCACCGCTCTTTTCCAGGGCGATGATGGTGTTGTCGAAGGTCGGCTTGGCCTTGTTGTTGGCGATTGCCTCCACTTCCTTCAGCTGCTGCGCCATGCCGGCGTCGAAGGCCGGGGCGAAGTCACTGTCCTTGATCTTGTCGAACTGCGGGAAGTGCAGCGGCAGCGGGCTTTCGGCGAAGAACGGATTGGCCTGCTGGGCATTGGTGCTGGCAGCCGGGGTGGCGGCGCCGGCCGAGAAGGCGGGCAGGGCAAGGCCGAGGGACATGGCCACGGCAAGGGCAAGGCGAGTGGTCAAGGTAGGAACTCCGGTAAGGCAAACAAGGGCCCGAGGGTAACCCGGCCGGCGGCGCCCGCACTTGTGTCAAAAGGCATGTTGCCGGGGCCGGGCGCGGGTACCATGCAGTCACCGCCCACGGCCCGCTGCCATGACCACTGCCTACGATTTCAGCTTCCGCGACCTCGACGGCCAGCCGCAGGCGCTGGCCCGTTATCAGGGTCACCCGTTGCTGCTGGTCAATGTCGCCAGTCGTTGTGGCTTCACCCCGCAGTACACCGGGCTGGAGCAGCTGTGGCAGGACTACCGCGAGCGTGGCTTGGTGGTGATCGGCTTCCCGTGCAACCAGTTCGGTGCACAGGAGCCCGGTGACGCCGCGCAGATCCGCCAGTTCTGTTCGCTGGATTATCCGGTCAGCTTCCCGCTGTCGGAGAAGATCGAGGTCAACGGCGAGGGGGCTGATCCGTTGTGGGCATGGCTGTCACGCGAGAAGCGCGGCCTGCTGGGCAGCGCCCGCATCAAATGGAATTTCAGCAAGTTCCTGGTCGATCGCCAGGGCAACGTGGTGGATCGCTTTGCACCCACC